>NZ_JBSOPZ010000012.1:0-188783 GCF_053763515.1 Streptomyces mabaensis | reverse complement strand
CCCCCCCCCCCCCCCCCCCCCCCCCCCCCCCCCCCCCCCCCCCCCCCCCCCCCCCCCCCCCCCCCCCCCCCCGCCCCTGCACGAGGAGGACCCTCTGTACGCGGAGGACCTCCTGGCGAGCCGCCCTGCGCCCACAGCAGGTGAGCTATGTTGAAGCACGAGTGGGACGAGAAGGAGGCACGCCGGTGCCATCAGGGCAGCAGGCACGCGCACAGGCGTCCGCGATCACCTCGGGGCAGCCGTCCCCGGACACCGAGGGCGCGCCGACGTCCCGGGTTCTGGCCCTCTTCGACGGTCGCCGGCTGTCCCCTGCGCAGCGGCGCATCGCCCAGTACATGGTCGACCACCTCCCCGAAGCGGCGTTCCTCTCCATCACCGACCTCGCCGAACGCGTGGGGGTGAGCCAGCCGTCCGTGACCCGCTTCGCCTCCGCCCTGGGCTTCAGCGGGTTTCCTGCGCTGCGCGAGGCCCTGCAGCCGATCGCGCTCAGCGCTGTCGCGGGTTCGCCCGACAGCCCGGAGGAGATCCGCCGCAACGAGTTGCAGGCGGCCATCGACACCGAGATCGAGAACCTGGAGAACCTGCGCCGGCTGCTGGGCGATCCCAACCGGGTCATCGAACTCGGCCGCGACCTGGCCCAGTCGGTGCCGCTGACGATCCTGGGCCTGCGCATCTCCGTCTCGCTGGCGGAGTACTTCGCGTACGCCGCGCGCCGGATCCACCCCGACGTACGGCTGGTGACGCGCGGGGGGAGCGTGGCCTTCGACGCGCTGCTCCAGTCCCGGGAGGCCGGCGGGACATGGGTGCTGGCGTTCTCGATGCCGAGGTACGCCAACGAGACGCTGGCGGCGATCCGGGACGCCCGCTCCACCGGACTCCGGGTCGCCCTGATCACCGATCAGCCGCTCAGCCCGTTCGTGGACGAGGTGGACGTGGTGCTCAGCGCGAACAGCGGCTCGCGGCTCGTCTTCGACTCCTACGCGGCCCCCGGCGTGCTGTCAGCCGCCGTGCTGCAGGCGATGGCCGACGCCGACCCCGAGCGCACTCAGGCGCGCCTGGAGGGGTACGAGCAGGTCGCGGAGCAGCACCACTTCTTCCACGAGCACTGACCGGTCCCGCACTGACCCGGTCCACACTGACCGGTTCCGCCCGGTACCGGCCAAGTTTTCATCCGAAGGTTTGCATGAATTTTTTCATGCCCTTGCATACTCGACGGTATATATATTTACTGCGTGTGGGTGACCCCGGGGTGTCCCCGCGCAGTCCCGAGCAGGCCCATACCTCCGCACAGGAAAGCCGGCGGTCCGCACCATGTACTCAGTCATCGCTGCACCCGCATGCGAGCGGCATGTGTCCACGGTCCGGCGCCATGCGGCGGCCTGTCTGGACGCGTGGTGCCTGGCCACGCACGACCAGCACTGCGGCCTGATCATCGTCGGTGAACTGGCCGGAAACGCGGCCGTGCACGGGCGGGACGCGATGACCCTGGGCCTGGCGTTGTCGGACGCAGACCTGACCCTGAGCATCCAGGTCACCGACTACGGCGGGCCGCCGCGGGCCACGTTGAGGGCTTCACTTGACGAACTCGACGAGGAATTCGGCCGCGGGCTGGGCATCGTGTGCCACCTGGCGCACTCGGTCGACAGCACCACGACGGTCAACTCCACCAAGGTGCGGGCTATTTACCGCATCGAGCCCCTACGGGCTCCCTGAACGGACACCCGGGGCGACGCGGACTCCTCTCGTCGGCCCCAGGTGTTCTACCCGGGCGCTCCGCCTCTGCGGACGCCCATGGCGGCCCCGGTCATCCCCTAGGCCGGGGCCGCCAAAAACCGCGCCACCAGCGCCCATCAGCCGTACCCGCACCCCATCCGCACCTCACCCGGAAGCGATGACGATGCCTCAGACCCTCTCACCGACCGCCGCCGACTGGCCCAGCCAGGTCAAGGCCCCCGGCAGCCACGACTGGGAGCGTACGGCTGCCCGGTGGCTGCGGGACCTGCTGCCCGCCCGGTACGCCGGCTACTCCACGCTCACCCGCAACCACGTCATCCTCGCCCGCCACGCGCATCTCCACGTCCAGCACGAGATCCGTGCCGTGCGGGTGGCGCTGCAGACCTCGCGGGCCGAGCTGCCGACCCTGGGCGTGTCCGAGAGCGTCATCGAGAACACCATCCGGCTGTACGCCCTCGAACTGGACGAGCTCAGCCGCATCGCCCGCGGAGTCCGCGTGATCAGCGACGCACTCCTGGCCGGCAGCGGCGTCCGGCGCGGCCGGCTGCGCGTCTGACACCACACGCCCGACCGGAGGACACCCGACCGAAGGACCCCCACGCCGTACCGCCGCGTTTGCGCGGGACCGACACGCCCGGAGCACCCTGATGGGCGGCCGACGCCAAAGGCCCGCAGGGTGGAAGGAACGTGCCGCTCAGCGAGGGAGGTCCTGTGGAGGACATACGCGTCAGCGATCCGATCCTGGCCGTGAGAGAGCGCCTGCAGCGCTGCTCCGTCGCTGTCGACCTGGCCGCCGACCGGACGCGCGTCTATCTGAGGAACCACGGCCTGGTCGCCGACGAACCCAGCGTCGTCGCCGTGGACCAGGACTGCGGCACCGTCGTCGCGGTCGGCACCAAGGCCGAGCAGATGGCGGGCCGCTCGCCCGAGCACATCCGCGTCGTACGGCCGATACCGGGCGGCATGGTGGTCGACGTCGAACTCGCCCGGAGCCTGCTGCGGAACGTGGTCGGGCTCAAACTGCGCCGCGCCTGGCAGCGCGCCCCGCTCACCAGGGCGGCCGTCTGCCTCCCCTACGGCAGCCCGCCCGTGGCGTGCCGCTCCGCCGTCGAGACCCTGAGCGGCACCGGGATAAGGCGGGTCGAACTCGTCGACACCCTGCTGGCCACGGCAGTCGGCTGCGGCCTCCCGGTCGAACGTCCCGAAGCGGCCATGATCGTGGTGGCGGGCTCCGACCGCACCCAGGTGGCGGTGCTGTCCCTGGGCGCCGTCGTCGCGTCGGCGAGCGCGCCCGTGGGCAGCGACGTGATCGCCCAGACGGTCGTCGAGCACTTCCGCGCCCGGTACGGACTCTCGGTGCACAGCCAGGCCGTCCGGGCCCTGCTGCACGAACTCAGCGCCACCGCGTACGACACGGACCCCAGCATCGAGGTGAGCGGCCGGGACGTGACCAACGGAATGCCGCGCGCCGTCACCGTCGACGTCGACGCCGCCCGTGAGGCGACGGCCGCCCCGCTGGGCGCCGTCATGGACAGCGTGTTCACCGTGCTGCGCCGCTGCCCGCCCGACCTGGTCGTCGACATCGCCGACCGCGGCGTCGTGATCGCCGGCGCGGTGACCCGGCTGCCGGGCCTCGACTCGCTGCTGCGGCAGGCCGTCACCGTGCCCGTCCACATCGCCGACGACCCGGAGGAGTGTGCCGTCCGCGGCCTGGGCGCGATGATCGACGGCAGGACCGCCGGCCAGGGGCGTCCGGGACAGACGTGACCTCACAGACGTGACCTCACCGACATGACCTCGCCGACATGACCTCCAAGCGCGCAGGGGTGGCGCACCACGCCCACCGGATCCGGCATCTGCACGACAGACTGCTCGCCTCCTGGGCCGGCCTCGGCTGGAGCCGCGGCCGGGAGATGGAGCTGATGCACCGCGCCATGGGCTTCGCGGCGCTCGCGTTCCTGACCATGGTGCCGCTCCTGATCGTCGTCGCCGCGGCGGATCCGGCGAGCGGGCAGGGCTTTGGCCGTTGGCTGGGACATGCCCTGGGCGTGTCGGAGTCCTCCCGGGACGAGGTCGAGCGCCTCTTCGGTATGCCGGGGCAGGCCTTGCAGCGGACCACCGCCTTCGGCCTCGCCGCCCTCACGGTCTTCGGGCTGACCTTCGGATCCGTCGTACAGACCGGCTACGAGAAGGTCTGGGACCTGCCGACGGCCCGCTGGCACACCATGTGGCGGCATGTCGTCTGGCTCGGCACGCTCATCGTCGGTCTCGTGCTGTTCGTCAACACGCCCGCCTCCGGGGAGTCCTTCATGGCCTCCCTCCTCGGTGTCCTGGGCGACCTGGTCGGCACCTTCCTGTTCTTCTGGTTCTCCCAGCGGCTGCTGCTCGGAGGCCGGGTCCGCTGGCGGGCGCTGCTGCCCGGCGCGGTGGCCACCGCCGTCGCGATGCTGGGCCTGCGGGTCTTCTCGCAGCTGGTCTTCTCACCCCTGATCGCGTCGAACGCCATCACCTATGGCCCCTTCGGGACGGTACTGGTCGTGCAGTCCTGGCTGGTGGGCGTCGGCGTGGTCGTCTACGGAGGCGCGCTGGTGGGCCGGCTCTACCACGAGCGGCGCATGCAGCGCCGACTGCGGGGCGAGGCGGAGTCCGGCTGACGTCCAGCCGGGCGCGCCGGCACCGCCGCCCGTGGATCGGGCGGCATGGCCGGGTGATCGCCGGGTAGCCGGACCTTCCGCGTTGCGAGACCTGTCGTGCCGCGCCACGGTCGAAACGGCGAGCCAGCGGAGGAGACGACGAATGCGCGACGCTCCGGCGCTGCCGAGAGGCCCTGGGGCCGGCGGGCGGTCCCGATGACGATGACGCATGTGGCCTACGCCTGTGTCGGGCTGGGCGCCCTGCTGGCCGCGGTGCTGCCCCGGCTGGTGGCGAGACAGCCGGTGTCCCTGCCGATGGTCTTCCTGGGGTTCGGCGTACTGGTGTTCCTCCTGCCCGTCGAGCTGCCGGCACTCGACCCGGTGCGGGAGCGGGTATGGGTGGAGCATCTGAGCGAGGTGTGCGTCATCGCCTCGCTGATGGGAGCCGGGCTCGCCATCAACCGGCCGTTCGGCCTCCGGTCCTGGTCGACCACCTGGCGGCTGCTGGGCATCACCATGCCGCTGACCGTGATCGGCACCGCGCTCACCGCCTGGTGGCTGCTGGGCTGGCCCCCCGCCGTGGCGCTGCTGCTGGCCGCCGTCCTCGCGCCGACCGACCCGGTGCTCGCCGCGGAGGTCAGGGTGGGGGAGCCGACCGATGCCGAGCACGACGAGGACGAGGTGCGGTTCGCCCTCACCAGCGAGGCCGGTCTCAACGACGGACTGGCCTTCCCGTTCGTCCTCGCGGCGGTCGCGTTCTTCGCGGCGGCCGGGACGGGCTGGTCCGACCGGTGGATCGCGCACTGGTTCTGGAGCGATGTGGCGCTCAGAGCCACGGTGGGGGTGCTCGTCGGTCTCGCCCTGGGGAAGCTGCTCGGCTGGATGTTCTTCCGGGCCAACTGGGAAGCGCTGCGGCTGTCCGAGCACCGGGAGGGCTTCGTGGCGCTGGGCGCCACCTTCCTGGCGTACGGCCTGACGGAGGTCCTGCACGGCTACGGCTTCCTGGCCGTGTTCACGACCGCGTGCGCCATCCGGGCAGCCGAACGGACCCATGGCTACCACCGGGTGCTGCACGCGTTCATGGAACAGGTCGAGCGCCTGCTCACCGCCGGTGTGCTGTTCCTCCTCGGCGGTTTCATCGCCCTGGGTGGCCTCTCGGCGCTCACCTGGCGCGGCGCCGCGGCCGGGCTGCTCCTCCTGCTGGTGATCCGCCCGGTCACCGGCTGGGTGGCCCAGCTCCGGGGCCGGACGGGACCCAGGGAGCGGGCGGTGGCGGCGCTCTTCGGTATCCGGGGCATCGGATCGGTGTACTACCTCGCCTTCGCCCTGGGGGAGAGCACCTTCGGCGGGTTCGAGCGGGAACTGTGGGCGGTGGTGACCTTCACGGTTCTGGTGTCCGTCGTCGTCCACGGAACAGCCGCCACTCCGGTCATCTCCCGGCTGGACCGGCTGAACCGGACGGCCCGCCGCGGCGGCGCACCTCCCGGGCCGTAAGAGCCGCCGGGCAGGGAGGCGTGCTCACTCCCAGTCCTTCGTGATGACGAAGGTGTGGCGCTCATGGCCCAGCACGTGGCCGTCCGAGTCGACGAACGTCCCGGTCACCTCGTACGTGTCGCGGGCCAGGTGGCCGATGGGAAGTCGCTCCGGCGGCAGCACCACCTCGTACGGGCCGCCCGGCCGGTAACCGCCGAGGAGCACCTCGGACGTGCTGACCACCGCTCCCTGGCGTTGCCGCATGTCCATGAACTTCAGGCCTTCCACGGCCGTTCCCAGGCGGAAAGCCAGCGTGATACGGATCTCCGCCCCTTCCTTCAGCGCGAAAGGAGCCGCCCGTGGCATGGCCACCGATTCCCCGCCGGACACGGGAAGCGGGACATCGATCTCCTCGCGGCCCTCCGCCTGCAGACTGACACCCAGCAGTTCGAATTGTTGGATTCTGCCGATCGGTTCTTCCAAGGGCGTTCTCATCTGGCCACCCAGCTTTCCGGACGACGGTGCCAGCATATGCGTAAGTCGGACTATTCGGGGCACTCGCAGGCCGAGGCACGGACACGTCGAGGCGAGGAGATGATCGACATGGTTCCGCTCCTGCTGGTGCTCCTTCTGGTTCTGATCCTGTTCGGATTCGGATTCGCCATTGAAATCCTCTGGTGGATTGCGCTGGCGGTCCTGGTCATCTGGGTGCTGGGCTTCTTCATGCGGGGTTCGGCCTCAGGAGGCGGCAGGTCGCGCTGGTACCGCTGGTAGATCGTCGGCAGATCCGCACGCAACGGGAGATTCGGCATGGTGACGGAAGTGACCGGGCAGCCGGAAGGTGAGGGCGCCCCCGGAGCGAGGTTCACCGTCCGGGGGAGGCCGGACGACGGTGCGGTGGTACTGGCGCTCGCGGGCGAGCTGGACCACGACACCGCCGATCCGCTGCGCGAGGCGCTCGCCGACAGCTTCGGTGCCGGCAGGGATCGCGTCGTCGTCGACTGCGCGGAACTGAGGTTCTGCGACTCCACCGGACTGAACGTCCTGCTACGGGGCCGGCTGGCCGCCCAGGAGTCCGGCATCCGGCTGGAGCTCGCCGCTCTGCAGCCGCCCGTCGCCCGGATGTTCCACATCACCGGAGCCGACGGAGTGTTCCGGGTGCACGCCGACCTGTCCGCGGCGCTGGCGGACCGGCGGCACACCTGACGGGACACGAGTGACAGGAGGACGCTCATGGGCGAGGGCCTCCTGGCGCAGGGCCAGACCCGGCGTCTCGCGCTGTACGGCACCAGGGGTCTGGTCACGAGGTGCCGCGACTTCACCCGTGCGGCTCTGGCCGACTGGGGCTGGACCCCGGCCGGGAACGAGGAACACCAGGCCGTCGTCGACGACGTGCTGCTGCTGGTCTCCGAGGTGATCACCAACGCCTGCCTGCACACCGCCGGACCGACCGAACTCGTACTGAACTGCACCGACGAACGGCTGCGGATCGAGGTCGCCGACACCAGTCCCGAGCACCCCAGGCCACGGCCGCCGGGCAGCGCCGCGCAGCCCGGCGGCCATGGGCTGCTGGTGGTGGAGCGGCTCGCCCGCCGATGGGGTTCGGCCGCGCGGGAGGACGGCAAGACCGTCTGGCTGGAGGTGACGTCACCGGTACGCGCCGCACGTGGCCGGCGGCGGCAGGCCGTTCCGCGCTCCTAGTCTTCCGTGTCCGGCGGCTGGTCCTCCAGCAGGCCGGTGCGCAGCGTACTCAGGGCGCGCGCGAGCAGCCGCGAGACATGCATCTGGGAGATGCCCAGCCGCGCGCCGATCTCCGACTGAGTCAGTTCCTCGCCGAAGCGCAGCGACAGGATGACCCGGTCGCGCTCGGGCAGGGCGGCGATCAGCGGCTTGAGGGACTCCAGGCACTCGATCACGTCGAACGCGCGGTCCTCGGCGCCGAGACAGCGGGTCACCGCGCTGCGGGCCTCGTCCTCCTTCAGCGGAGCGTCCAGGGAACGCGCGATGTAACCGTTGGCCGCCTGCTGCCCCTCGACCACCTCCGCCTCGGTGACATCGAGGCGCTCGGCGAGCTCCGCCGCGGTGGGCACGCGGCCCAGCCCCTGCTCCAGCGTGTCGTACGCCTTGGCCAGGTCGATCCGCAGCTCCTGGAGCCGGCGGGGCACCCGGACGGCCCAGCTGGTGTCCCGGAAGAAGCGTTTGATCTCGCCGACGATGGTCGGCAGCGCGAAGGAGGCGAACTCGACCTCGCGCTCCACGTCGAACCGGTTGATCGCCTTGATCAGGCCGATCGTCCCGACCTGGATGATGTCCTCCACCGGTTCGCTGCGGTTGCGGAACCGCGTGGCGGCGTACTTCACCAGGCTGAGGTTGAGCTCGACGAGGGTGTTGCGGACGTAGGAGTACTCCGGCGAGCCCTCGTCCAGCGTGCCCAGTCGCTGGAACAGGGACGTGGACAGCGTCCGCGCGTCCACGGTGCTCAGGGTCCGGGGGTCGGGGATGTCCGGAAGCCCGGCGAGAGCGGCCGCCTCCCGCGGCTGCGGCCGGCGCGCGGCCGACGCCGCGGGGGACGGGGTACGTCCGGCCCTTCGGGCGGTACGGCCGGTCACCCGGGCGGTACGGGCGGTGCGGGCGGAACGGGCAGTGCTGGACATGAGGCTCCTCCGACGGAAAAAGCGGCCGGCGCTGTCGGCTGCAGCGGGACCGTCGCGTGAGCTTCCCTGGCTGACATACCCGATTATGCCGGTTTGACGCTTTTGTGCAGGCAGGGGGCGCCGCCCCACGCGGATGGCCCCGCCCGGGGGCCCGGATGACCGCCGCGCGGCCGCGTGCCACAGTGGACGCAGGCCGTGAGTCATGAGCGCGAGGTCAGCCATGGAAGAGTCCGACCGGACCACCGGGGCGGCCCGCCCCACCACGGAACTGAGCGAAGAAGGCCTCCGCAGGCTGCTGGCCGGCCTCACCGCCGTACGCGACGGAGACTTCAGCACCCGCCTCCCCGACGACGCCGGAGGACTGCTGGGCGAGATCGCGTCGATCTACAACGGGATGGTCGACCAGTTGTCGCTGGTGACCGCGGAGGTCACCCGGGTGGCCCGGGAGGTCGGCGGGCAGGGCCTGCTCGGCGGGCACGCCCAGGTACCCCGCGTCAGCGGCGTCTGGCTCGAGCTCACCGCCGGCGTCAACACCATGGCCGACAACCTCACCTCCCAGGTGCGGTCCATCGCACAGGTCGCCACCGCCGTCGCGCGCGGGGACCTGACCCAGAAGATCAGGGTGGACGCGCGCGGGGAGATCCTGGAGCTGAAGGAGACCATCAACACGATGGTCGACCGGCTCTCCTCGTTCGCCGAGGAGGTCACCCGGGTCGCCCGGGAGGTGGGCACCGAGGGAGACCTCGGCGGACAGGCGACCGTCCAGGGCGTCTCGGGCACCTGGAAGGATCTGACCGACAACGTCAACTCCATGGCGACCAACCTGACCAACCAGGTCCGCAACATCGCCCAGGTCACCACGGCCGTCGCGCAGGGCGATCTGACCCGCAAGATCGACGTCGACGCCCGCGGCGAGATCCTCGAACTCAAAACGACCATCAACACCATGGTCGACCAGCTGTCGTCCTTCGCCGCCGAGGTCACCCGGGTGGCGCGCGAGGTCGGCAGCGAGGGGCGGCTCGGCGGCCAGGCCGAGGTGGAAGGGGTCTCCGGCACCTGGAAGCGGCTCACCGAGAACGTCAACGAGCTGGCCGGCAACCTCACCCGGCAGGTGCGCGCCATCGCCGAGGTGACCAGCGCGGTCGCCGAGGGCGACCTGACCCGCTCGATCACCGTCGAGGCGCCCGGCGAGGTCGGCGACCTCAAGGACAACATCAACGCCATGGTCGAGTCGCTGCGCGCGACCATCCGCGCCAACGAGGAACAGGACTGGCTCAAGACCAACCTGGCCCGGATGGCGGGGCTCATGCAAGGCGCCCGGGACCTCGCCGCGGTCGCCGAACTCATCATGGACGGTGTCCCTCCGCTGGTCGGCGCACAGTACGGAGCCTTCTTCCTGGCCGAGGAGCGCGCCGACGGCACCGAACTGGTCAGGACCGCCGCGTACGGAGCACCCGACGACCCCGCCGGCGCTCCTCCGCGCTTCCGGATCGGGCAGTCCCTGGTCGGCCAGGCCGCCCGCAGCCGCCGCACCCTCACGGTCCGCGATGTTCCCCCGGGGTACGCGACCATCGCCTCCGGCACCGGCTCGCTCGACCCCACCACGCTGATCGTGCTGCCGATCGTCGTGGAGGACCAGGTCCTCGGCGCCATCGAGCTGGCCGCGCTGCGCCCGTTCACCGCCATCCACCTCGACTTCCTCGAACAGTTCATCGAGACGGTCGGAGTCAATGTCAGCTCCCTGATCGCCAACGCGCGCACCGACGAACTGCTGGACCGCTCCCAGCGCCTCACGGCCGAACTCAGCACCCGGTCCCAGGAGTTGCAGGCCCGGCAGAAGGAACTCCAGCGGTCCAACGCCGAACTCAAGGAGAAGGCCGCCCTGCTGGCCGACCGCAACCGGGACATCGAGCGCAAGAACCTGGAGATCGAGCAGGCGCGCCAGGAGCTGGAAACCCGGGCGCAGCAGCTCTCGCGTACCTCCATGTACAAGTCGGAGTTCCTGGCCAACATGAGCCACGAACTGCGCACCCCGCTGAACAGCCTGCTCATCCTCGCCCAGCTGCTCGCGCAGAACCCCGAGGGCAATCTGACGGAGAAGCAGGTCGACTACGCCGAGGTCATCCACTCCGCCGGTTCCGACCTGCTCCAGCTGATCAACGACATCCTGGATCTGTCGAAGGTCGAAGCCGGCAAGATGGACATCCACCCCGAGCCGGTCGCGCTGGACCTCCTGCTGGAGTACGCCGAGGCCACCTTCCGGCCGGTCGCGACCGAACGCGGGCTGGACTTCCGGGTGATCGCCGCACCGGACGTCCCCGACGAGCTCACCACCGACGAGTCCCGGCTCCGGCAGGTGCTGCGCAACCTGCTGTCCAACGCACTGAAGTTCACCGACGAGGGCCACGTCGAACTGCGCGTCGACCGTGCCGGGGACGACGAACTGCCTCCGGCCCTGCGCGGCGGCGGGCCCGCGCTGGCGTTCCGTGTCACCGACACCGGCATCGGCATCCCGGACGACCGCCTGGAGACCATCTTCGGCGCCTTCCAGCAGGGCGACGGCACCACCGCCCGCCGCTACGGCGGCACCGGCCTCGGACTGTCCATCAGCCGGGAGGTGGCACAACTGCTCGGCGGCTCCGTCGTGGCCGAGAGCAGCCCCGGGCGCGGCAGCCGTTTCACCCTCTACCTCCCGGTGCACGCCGAGCATCACCCGGAACGGCCGCACTCCGGAGCCCGGATGCGGTGGGAGCGGGAGGGCGAGCTGCCGTCCGGTGTCCCGGTGGCGGCCGGACGTACGGTCCTGGTGGTCGACGACGACACCCGTAACGTCTTCGCACTCACCGAGGTCCTGGAACGGGAGGGGATGCGCGTCCTGCGGGCGGACAACGGCGGCGCCGGACTCGAACTGCTGGCCGCGCACGACGACGTGGACCTCATCGTGATGGACGTGATGATGGCCGGCATGGACGGTTACGCCGCCACCGCCGCGATCCGCGAGATGCCGCGGTACGCCGACGTACCGGTCATCGCGGTCACCGCCAAGGCGATGCCCGGCGACCGCGCCAAGGCACTGGCGGCCGGCGCGAACGACTACGTCACCAAACCCGTGGACACCGACGACCTGGTCGGCCGGATCCGCGGCTGGCTGAGCGGCTGACCGGCGGGCAGTACGGCCGGCGGTACGACCGGCTCAGGAGACCCTGACGACCACGAGGCTGGTGTCGTCGTCCGTGTCGCCGATCACGGCCCCCATCAGCCGGTCGGCGTGCTCGTCCATCCTGCCCGGGCCGAGGCTCTCCGCCGCGCGCCGCAGGATCGCCAGACTCTCGTCGAGCCCCGTGTGCCGCCGCTCGATGAACCCGTCGGTGTAGAGCAGCAGTATGTCCCCGGTCATCAGCTGGGTCACGGTCTCCTGGTAGAACGCGGACGGGGCCGCCCCCAGCAGGATGTTGCGCGGGGGTTCGAGGAACTCGGCCCGCCCCGCACGCAGCAGCAGCAGGGGCAGATGGCCCGCGCTCGCCCAGCACAGGGAACGCTCGGCCGGGTCGTACAGCGCGCACACCGCGGTGGCCGTCGGATGCCCGTGCGTGTGCAGCGTGACCTCGTTCAGCCACGCCATGAGGCGGCCGGGGGAGTGGCCGGTGAAGGCCAGCCCGCGCAGCGCGTTGCGCAGCGCGACCATGCCGGTGGAGGCGTCGATACCGTGCCCGGCGATGTCGCCGACCGCCACCAGGACCCGGCCGCTGGGCAGCGGCAGCACGTCGTACCAGTCGCCGCCCACGCGGTACTCCTCCGCCGCCGGCCGGTAGCGGGCCGCGACCTGGAGCCCCGGCGGCTCCTCCAGCCTCGGGACCTCCGGGACGATCGCCTGCTGGAGCTGGAGGGCCAGCTGGTGGCGCAGCGCGGACTGCGCCTGGACGGCGGTCAGCTGGTCGAAGGTGGCGGTCAGCGCGACCTCGGTGTGGTGCCGGGCCGACACGTCCTGAAAGATGCCGGTCACCCCGGTGAGCACGCCGTCGGTCAGCAACGGCTCCGCTGCGATCCGCACATGGCGCAGCCCGCCGTCGTCACGGATGACGCGCACCAGGGTGTACATGCCCTCCAGCCGGCCGGTCACGGTGCTCAGCAGCTCCTCCAGCCGGCCGGTGTCCGCCGCGTGCAGCCGCGGCGCGAGCCTGCCCAGCGGGACTGGGTCGGTGTCCCGCGGGATGCCGAAGATCGTGTACGCCTGGTCGCTCCACCGCGAGTCGCCGGTGACCAGGTCGTCCTCGAAGGAGGCGACGTACTCCAGCCGGCCCAGCGCCCGCGCGGCCGACCGGCCCGGGTCGCTGGTGGTGTGCCAGAGCACGACGGTGCGGTCCCGCCCGGCCGGCAGCACACGGACGTCGAGCATGGGGTCCGGGCCGCCGTGCCGGTACGTGCCGGGCACCCGGTCGGCGCGCTGTACTGCTGTCGTGGCACGGACGCCCGCCACCAGGCGTGCCAGATCGCCGTGGACGTGCGGGAAGACCTGGGCCAGCGGGCGCCCCTGCGGCGCGTGGACCCCGCCCGCGGCCTTCAGCGCCGCCGGGTTGAGGTGCTCGACGTGGAGAGCTGAGTGCTCGGACCCCGGCTCCGGCTCCGGCTCCGGCTCCGTACGCAGCGTCATCGCCGGATGGGCCAGCAGATCCAGCAGGGCGCCGAGCACCGCCGGCTCCGCCGGATCGGGGCCGGCCTCGTCGAGCATCCGGGCCGCTGTCTCGGTCAGCCCCATGAGCGCCCGGCGTACCGGCTCGTCCAGCTCGGCCGGGCCCGGCCACACCACCAGCGCCACACCCGTGACGGCGCCCCGGTGCCACAGCGGCAGGACCGCGCGGGCGGCGTCGGGGGTGGAGCCCGGCAGCCGCTCACCGGACGGCGGACCGGCCGGCAGCCAGTCGGGCTGCGCCCTCGCCATGACGCGGTGCAGCGACCCGCCGCCCTCCGGGGGGAACCACCGCCAGTGGGAGGCGTCCGGGGCACTCACCCCTGCGTGGCCGGCCAGCTCCAGGCAGCCCGTCGCCGTGCGGCGCCACAGCAGGAGGGCCTGTGCTCCGAGCGGGCGCAGGCCGCCTTCGAGCAGCGCGGCCGCCACCTCGCCGACCGTGTCGCCGGCCTCCGCCGCGGACACCGTCCGGCGGGACCGGCGCGCGTGCGCCACCTCGTGCGCGCCGGCCGCCTCGGCGACGACCGTCCCGGCGGCGCCGTTGACGATGTCGGCCGCCAGGTCCTCCGCGCTCAGTCCGGTCGACTCGGCGAGGCGCCCCAGATGGTCCGCTGCGTCGAAGGGGGTCACCGAGAGCTGGGCCACCAGAACGCCGGCGGCGAGGTCGAGCAGATGGCGGCGCGCCCGCTCGGCGTGCAGGGCGGTGACTTCCGCGGAGAGCTCGGCCACGGCCGCACAGAGGTCGCCCTCCGTGGTGGCCGGGCCCGGAAGCGGCCCCAGCTCGGGCATGATCATGACTTCTCCGTTTCGAGGAGGGGAGGCCATGGGCGCCGGTGGATTCGTACGGGATGCGTGGCGGGTGGGTACGTGGTGGTACCTGCCGGCGGCGGACGCGATCGCGACGCACCGGATTCTACTCGGGCGGCCCGGCCGCGGCAGGGGCGACGGAAACCGGGGTCCGGTCCGAGGCGCCGATTGATCAGCCCACGGCGGGGTAGCCGCAGCGCGGGGGGTGAGCAGACCGGCCGGGTGGGCCCGAGCGGCACGCCCGACGGTGGAAGGGCGCGAGTCATGAGCATCCCCGTCCCCTCGGACCCGGACATCACTCCGGTGCCCCGGCCGTCCCCGCGACCGGATGAGCCCGGCCCCGAACCCAGGCCCGGCCCCCGGCCCGAACCGAGGCCCGGCCCGCACCCCGAGCCGCGCCCCCGCCCCGGGCCGCCGCGCCCGCCGGACGCGGCCACCTGACGACGCCGCGTGACGAGAGGGCCGCAGGAAGGAAGCGGAGGCAGCCGTGTCACAGGTCGAGGAGTCGGTCGTGGTCGGTGTCCCGGTGCGGACCGCCTACGACCAGTGGACCCAGTTCGAGGAGTTCCCCCTGTTCATGGAGGGCGTGCAGCGGATCGAGCAGCTGACCCCGACGCTCACCCACTGGGAGGTCGAGGTGAACGGGATCCGGCGGGAGTTCGACGCACGGATCTGCGAACAGGTCCCCGACCGGCGGGTGGCCTGGACCACGACGGGTGGGGGCATCCACCAGGCCGGGGTGGTCACCTTCCACCGGCTGTCGGACGAGCGCTGCAAGATCATGATGCAGCTCGACTTCGAACCGGGCGGCATCGCGGAGACCACCGCGGACAAGCTGGGCGTCGTACGCCGCCAGATCAGGGACGACCTGGCGCGCTTCCGGGCGTTCATCGAGAAGCGGGGCACGGCGACCGGCGGCTGGCGCGGTCAGGTCTGACGCCCGGTGCGGCGGGCTCCCGGTGCCGCGGTTGGGCCGATCGAGGCGGTCCGGACGTCCGGACCGTTAGCCGGACCGGTCACGGGGAACCCGTGGGGCATGCCAGCGCACCGCTCCACGGTCCACGAGTCGTACTGGATGGCCACCACCGGGCCCACCGGCCATCCCTCCCTCGACGCCGATCTCACCGTGGACACGGCAGTCGTCGGCGGAGGCATCGCCGGCCTGTGCACCGCGTGGGAGCTGGCCCGCGCCGGCCGCGAGGTCGTCATCGTCGAGGCCGGCCGCATCGCCTCGGGAGTCACCGGCCACACCACGGGGAAACTGACCGCGCTGCACGGCCTCGGATACGAGCGGCTGCGCAAGGCGCACGGCGCGGAGAGCGCGGCGCTGCACGCACGGGCCCAGCAGGAGGCGCTGGACCATGTGGCGGTCCTCTGCTCCGAGTTGGGAATCGACGCGGAACTGGAACGGGTTCCGGCCTTCACCTACGTCCGGGACGAGCGACGGGTGGACGAGATCAGGGCAGAGGCCGGGGCCGCCCGGGAAGCGGGCCTGTCCGCGTCCTTCGTCACCGAGACGGACCTGCCCTACCCGGTGGCCGCCGCCGTCCGCGTCGACGGACAACTCCAGTTCCACCCGCGCAAGTTCCTGCTGGGTCTCGCCGACGCCTTCACCGCGCTGGGCGGGCGGATCTTCGAGCAGACGCGCATCACCGCACTGCACGAGGGCGCGCACTGCCGGCTGACCACGGAACGGGGAGCGACCGTTCACGCGCGGGACGTCGTGGTCGCCACCCACTTCCCGGCGTTCGACCACACCACGCTCATCGCGCGGCTCACCGCGCGGCGGGAGCTGGTCATCGCCGCGCCGGTACCGGCCGGTGCGGCTCCACAGGGCATGTACATCACACCGGAGGACGGCACCCGGTCCGTGCGGACCGCCCCGTACGGCTCCCAGCGGCGGCTGGTGATCGTCACGGGCGAGCCGTTCGTACCGGGGTCGGGCGACGTGGCCGAACGGCTCGGGCGGCTCGACTCCTGGGCGTGCGAGCACCTCCCGGGCTTCGCCGGCGCGGAAACCCGGTACCAGTGGTCGGCGCAGGACAACGACTCCACCGACCATCTGCCGTACGTCGGCCATATCCATCCCGGGACCCAGCACGTCTACGTCGCCACCGGGTTCGGCGGCTGGGGCATGAGCAACGGCGTGATGGCGGGCCGGCTGCTGGCCGCCCATCTGGCCGGCGGGCCCCGCCCCGCCTGGACCGAGCTCTACGATCCCCGCCGACTGGTGGCGCTGCGCGAGATGCCCGGCTTCCTCAAGGCCCAGAGCTCCGTCGTGGAGCACTTCGTCGGGGACCGCCTGCACGTCGCCCACGACGGCTCCGCCGAGGACATCAGCCCCGGTACGGGGGCGGTCGTACGGGTCGAGGGCCGCCGCTGCGCGGTGTACCGGGACGACTCCGGCGCCGTCAGCGCGGTCTCCGCGCGCTGTACGCACATGGGCTGCCTGGTGGGGTTCAACGACGCCGAACGGGTCTGGGAGTGCCCCTGCCACGGCTCCCGGTTCGCCACCGACGGCACGGTCGTGCAGGGCCCGGCGACCCGGCCGCTCGAACGCCGGGAGATGCCTGCCGAACCCGGCGGGTCGTGACCGGTGTCCGGCCGCTACTGGGGGTACTCCTCCCGGATGTCCCCGGGCTGCTGCTCCGGCTCGTGGCGCAGCGCCGCCTCGCTGTGCTCCTTCAGCTGCTCCGCGCGGTAGCGAAGCCGCTCCGCCTCCTCCGGGTTGGCGGAGTTCCGCGCCTTGCGCAGCAACTCCTCGGCCTTGTCGCGCTCGTACTCGGCACGCACGCGGGATTCTGGCTGGTCGCTCATCGTGGCCTCCGGTCGGGGTGCGGGCGCCGTCGGGCACTGGGGCGGCTGCCCCGGCCGCCGGGGGCCAAACCCGGGCAGTCCCGGCGCGCCATAGACGCGTGAACCCCGGGGTGAGGGGCAGACGGGGGGGCGAAGACCAGAAAGGATGTGAGACGCATGCGAGTGGCGTTTCTCGTGGCCCCCGAGGGAGTCGAGCAGGTCGAACTGACCGATCCCTGGCAGGCGGTCATCGACGAGGGCGGCGAGCCGGTCCTCCTCTCCACGAAGTCCGGGCGGATCCAGGCGTTCGACCATCTCGACAAGGCGGGCACCTTCCCGGTGGACCGGACGGTCGCCGACAGCACCACCGCGGACTTCGACGCGCTGGTCCTTCCCGGCGGAGTCGCCAATCCGGACGCGCTGCGCATGGACCCCGATGCCGTGGCCTTCGTACGGCACTTCTTCGGCCTCGGCAAGCCGGTCGCGGCGATCTGCCACGCCCCCTGGACGCTGGTGGAGGCCGATGTGGTCCGCGGCAGGACGCTGACCTCGTGGCCCAGCCTGCAGACCGACATCCGCAACGCGGGTGGTACCTGGGTCGACGAGGAGGTGAAGGTCGATCAGTCCGCACCGGGCACCCTGATCACCAGCCGCAAGCCCGGCGATCTGAAGGCCTTCTGCGCGGCATTCATCCAGGAGTTCCGCGGCTGAACGACAACCGCGCCGAGCCCCGGGCAGGCGCGAGGACAGGACGTCATGAGCACAGAACCGCCCCCCGACGGCCCCGGCCCGGTGCCCAGCCGGCCGGACCCGGTACCGCACGACCCGCAGCCGCCCGAATCGGAGCCCGAGGCGCCCGATCTCGACCCGGACCAGGAGCCGTCGGCCCCTCCCGGTGAGGATCCGGAACCGGGCACGCGGCCGGTCCCGGAGGCCCCCGACTGACGGCGCACCGACTGCGCGGTGCCTGTTCGTGCCCGTTTGCGGACTCAGAGTGAGCGGCGCACTGTGGATACGCCAGTCGTGGATGTGTCAGTCCACCCCCCACCGTGAAAGGACAACCGTCATGGCGAAGGCAAAGGCGAAGGCCAAGCAGGCCAAGGGCAAGATGAAGGAGTCCACCGGCAAGGCCATGGGCAACGAGACCATGCAGGCGGAGGGCCGCGGCGAGCAGATGACGGGCAAGGCCCAGGAAGCCGCGGACAAGACCGCCAAGCAGATGAAGAAGTCAACGGGGCGGTAAGGCCGTTCACGGCCAGCCCGGTTCGCACCGGGGCCGCGCCCGACGGGCGCGGCCCCGGTGCGTGGTCGCACGTACCCGCAGCGCGTGCGCGTTCACATGTCGTTGTCGGGAGTGTCGTCGTCCGGGAGGGCAGCTGATGCCGACGAGCGCCGGGTCATGACGGGGCTGGACCCGTTCACCGACCTGCTCGACTACCCGATGTACGTCGTGACGGCATCCGCCGGCGGCGAGCAGTCGGGCTGCCTGGTCGGATTCGCCTCGCAGAACTCGCTGCACCCGCCCCGGTTCGTCGTATGGATCTCCAAGGCCAACCACACCTACGGCGTGGCCCGGCGGGCCGGCTTCCTGGCCGTGCACCTGCTGGGGCGCGAACAGTCCGGGCTGGCGGAGCTGTTCGGCGGCCGGACCGGAGACCGCGTCGACAAGTTCAGCCAGGTCCGGTGGCGGCCCGGCCGGGGCGGGGCCCCGGTGCTGGCGGACGCCCGCGCCTGGTTCGTCGGCCGGGTGGAGGACCACGCCGACTGGGGCGACCATGTCGGCTTCCTGCTCGACCCGGTGGAGACCGGCCAGGGCGCCGGGCCCCACGCTCCGGCCGAGGCCGGCGCGGGCGCCGGGGAAGACGCCACCGCACCGCCAAGGGGGGCTCTGCTGAGCCTGAGCGACGTCGTCGATCTCACGCCCGGCCACCCGGCTTAAGGAGACGGCATGCTGCTTCCCGACAAGGCCCTTCTCGCCGCCCTGCTCCGGCGCTACCGCGTCTGGGAGCGCCTCGTGCTCGCGGAGCCACGCGACCTGACCAGACGGCGAAGACTCGAGGACATCGCCTACACCCTCTGCGTGCTGATGGGGAAGCGCACCGCACGGGACGCGATAGCCGAAGCCGAGTCCTACCTCGGGCGGGCCCGCGGTGTCATACCGTCCGCCGACGCGCTCCGGGACCGCTGAGGGCAGTCCCGGCCGGCGCGTCACGTCCGCCGTCGCAGCGCTCGCGCGTCAGCCGCGCCCGCCCGCGTCGCCGCGCGGTTCCTCATCACCCGGATGGGCTACGTCGTTGCCGTGCCCCTTGAGCTGGTACGGCATCAGCCGGTCGCCCCCGGTCGGGAAGTCGGCCGTCGAATGATTGCCGTACTCGTCGATATGGGCCCGGTGGTCCGGGCGGTGTGGCTGCTCCTCGGGCCGGGGCACCGGTGGCTCCTGTGCCCGGCGCTTCCTGCCCCACACGACCGCGCCGATGAGGAGGGCCACCACGGCCAGCCCCACGACGAACGGCCCGATGCCCACCAGATGGTCCCTCGTCACCGCGAGGACGACGTCGGGAGCGATGTCCTGGAGTCTGTTCGGAGTGTTCATGCACCCCGGGTACCCCGCGTGCCGACGGCTCATGTTTCGGGGCATGGAGATCGGCAAAGCGTGTTCCATGGTGCAAATCGGATACACGATGATGACCGAGCAGGCGGGCCCGCGGGAACTCGTGGATCACGTGGTGGGCGCCGAGCGGGCCGGGTTCGACTTCTCCGTGACCTCGGACCACTACTTCCCGTGGCTCGACTCCCAGGGCCACGCGCCGTACGCGTGGAGCGTGCTCGGAGCCGCCGCCCAGGCCACCTCGCGGATCCCGCTGATGACGTTCGTGACCTGCCCGACCGTCCGCTACCACCCGAGCGTCGTCGCCCAGAAGGCGGCCACGATGCAGCTGCTGTCCGAGGGGCGCTTCCGGCTCGGTCTCGGCTCGGGCGAGAACCTCAACGAGCACGTGGTCGGCGTGGGCTGGCCCGCCGCGCACGTCCGGCTGGAGATGCTGGAGGAGGCGATCGAGATCATCCGCAGGCTCTTCGGCGGCGGATACGTGAGTCATCACGGCACCCACTTCGACGTGGAGAACGCCAAACTCTGGGATCTGCCCGACGAACCGCCGCCCATCGGGGTCGCCGTCTCGGGGGAGCGGTCCTGCGAGATCGCCGGCCGGCTCGCCGACCTCGTCATCGCCACCGAGCCCGAGAGTGACCTGCTGGAGGCCTTCGACGCACACGGAGGCACGGGAAAGCCACGCGTCGGCCAGCTCCCGGTCTGCTACGACACCGACCGGGACGCGGCCCTCGCCCGGGCTCATGACCAGTTCCGCTGGTCGGTGGGCGGCTGGCGGGTCAACTCCGAGCTGCCGGGCCCGGCCGGCTTCGCGGCGGCGACCGCGTACGTACGGCCCGAGGACCTCCAGGAGTCCGTCCCGTGCGGCGACGACCTGGAGACGTTCGTCGAGGCGGTGCGCCCCTACGTCGATGCCGGGTTCACCGAGGTCGCCCTCGTCCAGATCGGCGGCAACCAGCAGCAGCCGTTCCTGGACTGGGCGGAGAAGACCCTGCTGCCGGCGCTGCGGGAGCTGTGAGCGGCACGCGCGAGCGAGCCGTCGGCGCCGGGTGGGCGACGACGGCTCACGGTGCGCCTCATGCCAGGTCGGCGGGCTCCCTCGCCGGGGCCTTGCGCGGGGTCACCGCGAGGGAGAAGGAGTGCCCGGCCGGGTCGGCGTACACGCGTACGTCCCGCGGCCCGCTGTTGTCCCGGGCGTCCACCGGCCGCGCGCCCAGGCCGATGGCCTCGCGTTCCGCCTCGTCCATGTCGCCGCGCGCGACGAGAATGCGAAGGTGGGCCTGCTGGGAGTCCTCGGGACGCGGCCAGCTGGGAGGGGCGTAGCCGTGGTCCCGGCGAATCGCCAGGTGCACACCGCTGTTGCCGACGACTTCCACGAAGTCGGGATCGCTCGCCACCCGGATGTCCGCGTCGAGCAGCGCGGCGTAGAACTCCGCCAGCGGCTCGGGCTCGGCACAGTCCAGGATCAGGACACTCGTTTTCTCAACGGTCATGTCGTATCCGGTACCCCCCGCTGTCGGGCGCACACAGGAGGCGACCGGCGGTTTCCGGGCGCCTCGGCGGGTACCCGAACGCAGACCTTCCGGTCGCACGGGCGGCACCACGGGGTGAGCCTGGAAGCGCGGCCCGCCCGGCGGGCGGCGCGAGACCGGTGATCGCCAGAGGAAGGACGCACCGTGGACAGCACACAGCAGCCCGCGACCCAGGTCGTGGTGGAGCTCAGCGGTTGCTCGGCACACGACGCCCACGCCGTGTTCCGCGTGCTGGGGCGGTCGTTCGCCTCCGACCGCGCCGACGACGACGTACCGCATGACGCGGCCGAGGGACGCCCGACCGTCTGGACCTCGACCGTCGACGTCGCGGAGGTACGGGCCGAGGCGGAACCGGTGCATCTGACCGCCCCCGTCATGGCCGCGGTCCAGGGCGGTTACTGGGCGGTGGACCGGCTGCGCGAGGTGCTGGCGGCTGCGTTCGCGGTGGAGGAGGAAGGCATGGCCGCCGGTGACCAGGAGAAGGAAGTCGAACTGCGGCTCGCAAGCCGGTAACTCCTCATGGGCAGGACCGCGCTCGTCGTCATCGACATGATCAACACCTATGACCATGCCGATGCCGAGCTGCTTCTCCCGTCCGTACGGGAGGCGCTGCCCGCGGTGATCCGGCTGCTGGAAGTGGCCAGGAGCCGTGAGGTCCCGGTGATCTACGTCAACGACAACTTCGGTGACTGGCGCTCCCATCACGGGGAGATCGTCCGGACGGCGCTGGCGGGGCCGCACGCCGATCTGGTGCGGCCGGTCCGCCCGGACGAGAACTCACTCTTCGTCATGAAGGCCAGACACTCGATCTTCTTCGAGACCCCGCTCGGGTACCTGCTGGGCGAGCTGGACGTCGATCACCTGGTGCTGTGCGGGCAGGTCACCGAGCAGTGCGTGCTCTACTCCGCCCTGGACGCGCACATCCGCCATCTGACGGTCACCGTGGCCGAGGACGCCGTCGCCCACATTCACGCCGATCTCGCCCGCGCGGCGCTGCGG
The DNA here is from genome assembly GCF_053763515.1 of Streptomyces mabaensis. Lineage (NCBI taxonomy): Bacteria > Bacillati > Actinomycetota > Actinomycetes > Kitasatosporales > Streptomycetaceae > Streptomyces > Streptomyces mabaensis. The sequence continues at coordinate 166,860 of NZ_JBSOPZ010000012.1, read as the reverse complement.
ATGATGGAACGGAACATGAGTGCGGAGATCCGTCGCGCCGACGAGGTGAAGCTGTGACCTGTCGCGTGCGGAGAGCGCCTGGGACGATGGACCCCAGACACCCTGCGAGGAGAGGGCGGTCGCGATGGTGGATGGCAAACCGCCGGCACAGCGGAGCCCGCAGGTCCGTGGCCGCGACGAGACGGAAGAGGAGCGCGCGGACAGACGGTGGGCGGACCTGCTGCAGGAGCTGCGGGTCGCGCAGACCGGCGTGCAGATCCTGTTCGGCTTCCTCCTCACCGTGGTGTTCCAGCCGGTGTTCACCGACCTGAGCACGACGGACCGGACCATTTACGTGGTCACGGTGGTACTGGGCGCGGCGACGACCGGCGCCCTGGTCGGTCCGGTGTCGTTCCACCGCATGGTCACCGGGCGGCGGGTGAAACCGCAGACGGTCATCTGGGCCTCCCGCCTGACCGTCCTCGGACTGTTCCTGCTGCTCTGCACGATGGCGTGCGCGCTCCTGCTCATCCTGCGGGTCGCGCTGGACGACGGCCTGGCCGTGTGGATCGTCGTCGGCATGGTGCTCTGGTTCGCCCTGAGCTGGTTCGCCCTGCCGGCCTGGACGCTCCATTCCGCCCAGCGCGGCCGGCCGCCGCCCGACAAGTGACCCGAGAGGGCACAGCCGGACGGCAGCCGTCACCGCTGGGATCAGATGTTCACGCCGAAGTCCTGCGCGATGCCGCGCAGGCCCGATGCGTACCCCTGGCCGACGGCGCGGAACTTCCACTCCGCGGCGTTGCGGTACAGCTCGCCGAAGACCATCGCCGTCTCGGTGGAGGCGTCCTCGCTCAGGTCGTATCGCGCGAGCTCCTTGCTGTCGGCCTGGTTGACCACGCGAATGAACGCGTTGCGCACCTGACCGAAGCTCTGACTGCGGGTCTCGCCCTCGAAGATCGAGACCGGGAAGACGATCTTGTCGACCTCGGCGGGGACCGTCGAGAGGTTTACCTTGATCTGCTCGTCGTCACCCTCGCCCTCACCGGTGAGGTTGTCACCGGTGTGCTCGACCGAGCCCTCGGGGCTCTTGAGGTTGTTGAAGAAAACGAAGTGCTGGTCGGACACCACCTTGCCGTTCGCTTCCACCAGCAGAGCGCTGGCGTCCAGGTCGAAGTCGGTGCCGGTCGTGCTGCGTACGTCCCAGCCCAGGCCCACGGTGACCGCGGTCAGGCCGGGGGCCTCCTTGGTGAGCGAGACGTTGCCGCCCTTGGAGAGGCTGACACCCATGAAAATCCCTGCTCAATCCGGCGCGGGCCACGCCCCTTGACGGTTTCTTTGCCCAACGGGGCAACGGTTGTCCGCCCCGATCGGTTCCCGGCAGTCACCCGGATGCTCCGCACCCCATCGGGTGCGGAGCGCGGGCAGCCCCCGTGGTGTATCCAGGAGGCATGGATCTCCGGCGGCTCCACCGGGATCACCGCTGGTCGTGGCAGCCGAGCCAAGCGCTGGTGGCGGTGCCCATCGCGCTGATCGTGGCCGTCACCGTGGTCGACATCCTGGCCCCGCCCGAGGTCCACCTGGGCCCCTTCCTGGTCGCCGCCCCCGCCGTCACGGCGTCGTTCGCCGGCCCCAGGATGACCGCGTTCATCGGCGCGGTCGCCGTGCTCGCCCAGGCGGTGGTCGCCATGGTGCGCACCAGCCTCACCGACCTGAACCACACCTTCCAGATCATCGCGCTGATCCTGATCTCGCTGTTCGTGACCTTCTTCGCCCACTTGCGCGAGCGCCACGAGAGGGAGCTGACACAGCTGCGCTGGGTGGCGGAGGCCACGCAACGGGTGGTGCTGCGGCCCATTCCGCAGCGGATCGGCCCGCTGCGCATCGCCTCCGTCTATCTGGCGGCCGAGGCCGAGGCCCAGATCGGCGGCGATCTGTACGCCGCCGCGCGTACGACCCGGGGCACCCGGCTGATCATCGGTGACGTCCGTGGCAAGGGCCTGGAGGCCATCGGCGACGCGGCCCTGCTGCTGGGCGCGTTCCGGGGAGCCGCGCACCGGCAGGCCGACCTGCCCGTACTCATGGCCGACCTCGAGGGGACCGTCTCCTCGGACCTGGATGATCCGGCGGCCGACGGCGACCGGAGCGAGGACCGGGGCGAGAGCTTCATCACCGCCGCCGTGCTCGACGTCCCCGACGCCGAAGCGGTCCTCCACCTGGTCAACTGCGGACATCCGCCGCCCCTGCTGCTGCGCGGCGGCCGGGCGACTCCGCTTCAAGTACGCCGGACCGCGCCTCCCCTCGGCCTCACCTCGTTCGACGGCTCCGCCTTCGCCATGGAGACGTTCGCGTTCGAGCCGGGGGACGTCGTCCTGCTGTACACGGACGGGGTCGTCGAGGCCCGCGACCGGGCCGGCACGTTCTACCCGCTGGCCGAACGGCTGGAGTCCTGGCCGGACCACGGCCCCGACCGGCTCCTGCGCTACCTCTGCGCGGACCTGCTGGCCCACGCCGGCGGCCACCTCGGCGACGATGCGGCCGTCGTCGCGATCGAACGGCTGTGACCGGCGCCGGCCGTCGTCACAGCCAGCCGTTGCGGCGGAAGCCCCGGTGGATGGCGACACACGCGACGGCGATCACGCCCAGGACGAGGGGATAGCCGTACTTCCAGCCGAGTTCGGGCATGTGCTCGAAGTTCATGCCGTACACCCCGCACACCATGGTGGGGACGGCGATGACGGCCGCCCACGCGGTGATCTTCCGCATGTCCTCGTTCTGGGCGACGGTCACCTGGGCCAGATGCGCCTGCAGGATCGAATCGAGCAGCGCGTCGAAGGACGCTATCTGGTCGGTGATCCGGGCCAGATGGTCGGCGACATCGCGGAAGTACGCCTGGTACGTGGTGTCGATCAGCGGCATCGGCCGGGTGGCCAGCGCCTGCAGCGGCCGGTCCAACGGCGCCACGGCCCGCCTCAGTTCGAGGAGCTCCCGCTTGAGCTGGTAGATCCGGCCGGCGTCGCCGCGGCTCGCCTGCTCGCTGAAGACGGCGGTCTCGACCGCGTCGATGTCGTCCTGCACCGCGTCGGCGACCGCGAGGTAGTCGTCGACCACCTGATCGGCGATCGCGTGCAGCACGGCGGACGGTCCCTTGGCCAGCTGCTCGGGGGCCGACTCCAGGGCCTCGCGCAGCGGGCCCAGTGAGCCGTGTCCGCCGTGCCTGACGGTGATGACGAAATCGGCGCCGACGAAGACCATCAGCTCCCCGGTGTCCACCACCTCGCTGGTTGCGGTCAGTTCCTCGTGCTCGACGTAGCAGACCGTCTTGAACACGGCGAACAGCACATCGTCGTACCGCTCCACCTTCGGCCGCGGATGGGGCCGCCCGGCGTCGCCGACAGCCAGCGGGTGGAGGCCGAACAGCTCCGCCGTCCCCGCCAGCTCCGCCTGCCCGGGCTCGTGCAGGCCCACCCAGACGAAGCCGTCCCCCGACTTGCGGACCCGCTGGAGCGCCTCGTCGGCCGGACCGTCCCCGGGCTGGCGCAACCCGTCGAGATAGACCACGCAGTTCTCCACCGCGCTGCCCAGAGGGGACCGCGCGGGATGGCTGAGGTCCACGGTGCGGCGGTACGCCCGGCTCACCGCTCGGCGGAGGGTGCGGATCATGGACACGGGGGAACTCCTTCGGCTGATCGGCGGCCAGTGTGCCACCGACGCCGCGCCCGCCGCCCGGCCGCCCCGGCGAAGAGCCGTGCGGTATCAGGCCAGGCTGATGCCCTGAACCAGGAGCAGAGCCAGGTCCACCGCGGCGACGGCGACCGTCCCGGCGAACGCCGCCTTGCGCCAGTACCGGCCCAGTGCCAGACCCGTGACGGCAAGCAGCGGGGCGGCCGCCAGTGCCGCCGCCCCCCACCCGCCGACCGGCCCGGGGGGACCGAGCACCAGCACCGCCGTCGCCGCGACCAGCGGGACCGGCAGCAGCAGCCGCGTGCCGGTCACGCCCAGCCGGTGCGGCAGTCCCCGCACGCCGGTCGTCAGATCGGCCGGGATGTCGGGGAGTACGTCGCCCAGATGCGCCGCGACCCCGAGCAGCGCCCCGGCCGTCACCGCCCACCAGGCGGGCCACGGACGGCCGGGCAGGCTCAGCGCGACCAGCGAGGGCAGGCTCGCGAAGCCGAGTACGTACGGAAGCCAGGAGAGCACCGTCGCCTTCAGCCACAGGTTGTACGCCCACGCGCCCGCCACCGCGGCCAGATGCGCCGTACCCGCGAGCAGCCCGCAGGCCAGCGACAGCGGCACACACAGCGCGAGCGCGGCGCCGGCCGCCGCCCAGACCGCGGTCCGGCTCACCACCCCGTCGGCCACCGGTTTGCCGCGGCGGCCGACCGTGGCGTCGCGGCCGGCGTCGAACGCGTCGTTGCACCAGCCCACCGACAGCTGGCCGGCCAGCACGGCGGCACCGATGAGCGCACAACGGGCGCCGCCATGACCGGCGCTGACGGCCAGTGCGGTGGCGAGCACGGTGACGGCGACCACCGGCCCCGGATGGCAGGACAGCGCCAGCCCCACGGCACGGCGCAGCGCGAGCCCCACCGCGGCGCGAGGCCCGCGGAGTCCGCGGGGCCTGCGGGGCGGCCGCACGGTCGCGCCGCGCGTCCGGGGCGGGTCGGCAGTGTCCATCGGCCGATGGTAGTCACGCCGCCGCAGGGCCCCGGGACAGCCGGACGGGCGACTTCCGGTGTCGCACGCCTGTACGCGGGCAGGGATGGGGAGCATGAGACCCCCGAGGCGGGACCCGAGATGACCCGGATCGCAGCCGTCCACGGCGCCCTGGCCCCCCATCGCCGTACCCAGCGTGAGATCACCGACATGGTGGCCCGCACCTGCCTGTCCCCCGGGGCGGATCGCCGGGTGCTCGACCGGCTGCACCAGAACGCCGGGGTGCGCACGCGCAACATGGTGCTGCCGATGGAGCGTTACCCCGAACTGGACGGCTTCGGCGCCGCCAACGACGTCTTCATCCGGGCCGCCACCGACCTGGGCACCGAGGCGGTACGCGGCGCGCTGCGCGCTGCCGGGCTGCGGCCCGAGGACGTGGACCTGCTGATGTTCACCTCCGTCACCGGGGTCGCCGCGCCGTCCGTCGATGCCAGGCTGGTCGGGCGGCTGGGCCTGCGGCCCGATGTGAAACGGCTGCCCGTCTTCGGTCTCGGCTGCGTCGCCGGAGCGGCCGGCATCGCGCGGCTGCACGACTATCTGCGCGGCTGGCCCGACCAGGTGGCCGTCCTCCTGTCGGTCGAGCTCTGCTCGCTCACCTTCCAGCGGGGCGACTCCTCGCTCGCCAACCTGGTCGCCACCGGGCTGTTCGGCGACGGGGCCGCGGCCGTGGTCGCCGTCGGCGGCCGGCGGGCACCGGCAGCGGGGCCCGAAGTGGTGGCCACCCGCAGCCGGATGTACCCCGACACCGAGCGCGTCATGGGCTGGGACATCAGGAGCACCGGATTCCGTGTCGTCCTCGACCCGTCCGTACCCGACGTGGTCCGCCGCTATCTCGCCGACGACGTCAGCGACTTCCTGGCGGAGCACGGCCTCAAACCCAAGGACGTGGCCCACTGGGTGTGTCACCCCGGCGGCCCCAAGGTGCTCGACGCCGTGACCGAGGCGCTGTCGCTGCCCGAGGACGCGCTCGACGTCACCTGGAACTCGCTGGCCGACGTGGGGAATCTGTCCTCGTCCTCGGTCCTGCACGTGCTGCGGGACACGATGGAGCAGCGGCGGCCCGAACCGGGTACGCCCGGTCTGCTGTTGGCCATGGGACCGGGGTTCTGCTGTGAACTCGTGCTGCTGCGCTGGTAGGCCGCCGGCCCGGTCAAGAAGGGTCGAGAGGGTCCCGGTCGAGAACGGTCGAGAAGGTAGGGACACATGATCTGGTACACCGCCCTCGTGCTGGCCGTCGCGGGTGAACGCATCGCCGAACTCGTCGTGGCCCTGCGCAATGCGCGCTGGAGCTTGGCCCGTGGCGGCACCGAGGCCGGCCGCGGCCACTATCCGGCGATGGTCGCGCTGCACACCGCCCTGCTGGCCGGCTGCCTCGCCGAAGTGTGGCTGGCCGGACGCCCGTTCCTGCCCCTGCTCGGCTGGACGATGCTGGCGGTCGTCGTGGCCGCGCAGGCCCTGCGCTGGTGGTGCATCCGTACGCTGGGCCGTCAGTGGAACACCCGGGTGATCGTCGTACCCGGCCTGCCCCTGGTGTCGGGCGGCCCCTACCGGTGGCTGCGGCACCCGAACTACGTCGCCGTCGTCGCCGAGGGGCTGGCGCTCCCGCTGGTCCACGGGGCCTGGGTGACCGCCGCCGTCTTCACCGGGCTGAACGCGGTGCTCATGGCCGTGCGGATCCGCTGCGAGGAGGCGGCCCTGGCGACCATGACCGCGCAGGCCCGGACGTGATCGACGTCCTGGTGGCCGGCGGCGGACCGGCCGGGCTCGCGACAGCCGTCCACGCGGCCCTCGCGGGGATGGAGGCCGTCGTGGTGGAGCCGCGCGCCGCCCCCGTGGACAAGGCCTGCGGCGAGGGCATCATGCCGAGCGGCGCGGTGGCGCTGCGCGCGCTGGGCATCGCGGTCACCGGTCATGAACTGCGCGGCATCCGCTACCGGGACGGCGGCCGGACGGCCGAGGCGAGGTTCCGCGAGCGGCCGGGCCCCGGGCTGGGCGTACGGCGGACCGCGCTGCACGCCGCCCTGCACCGGCGAGCGCTGGACCTCGGGGTCCGGATCGTGCCGGGGAAGGTGGACGGGGTCCGGCAGGGCGACGACCGGGTGACCGCGGCCGGCCTGACGGCGCGTTGGCTGGTCGCCGCCGACGGGCTGCACTCCCCGCTCCGCCGCAGCCTCGGCCTCGATGTGCCCGTCCGCGCGCCGCGCCGCTTCGGCCTGCGCCGGCACTACCGGATCGCGCCGTGGTCGGACTTCGTCGAGGTCCACTGGTCGCGCCACGGCGAGGCGTACGTGACCCCGCTCGGGAACGGCCTGGTGGGCGTCGCCGTACTGAGCCGCGACCGCCGCTCGTACGAGGAGCACCTCACGGCCTTCCCACAACTGGCCCCGTTGCTGCGGGGCGGCGAGGCGGGCCCGGTGCGCGGCGCCGGACCGCTGCGCCGGCGGGCCCGGAGCCCGCTGGCCGGCCGGGTGCTGCTGGTGGGCGACGCGGCAGGCTATGTGGACGCCCTGACCGGCGAGGGCATCGCGCTGGCCCTGGCGACGGCCGGAGCGGCCGTATGGTGCCTGGCCGCCGACGACCCGGCGGCGTACCCGGCGCGCTGGGCCGGGACGACCCGACGGCACCGGCTGCTCACCGAGGCCCTGCTGTACGCGGCCCGGCGGCCGGCTACGGCGCGCCTGATCGTCCCGGCGGCCTGCCGCGTGCCGTCCGCGTTCCGGGCCGCCGTGCACGCCCTGCAGTGACGCGCTCCCGAGTGAAGCGCTCCCGAGTGAAGCGCTCCCGAATGACGCGCTCCCGCGGGAGAAGCCGCCACGCCGTGAAGCTGGGCTGTTGACCCGCTTAAGAAATCCTCGATGGACTTAACGTTCAGGGCTCGGCAGATTGGTGTTGCACACATCACAGCCCCGTCACAGCCCCGTCACCAGCCCTGGAGCCGCAGCAATGAAGGCACTCGTCAAGCACAAGGCCGAGCCCGGGCTGTGGCTCATGGACGTGCCGGAGCCGGAGACCGGCCCCGGCGACGTCCTGATCAAGGTGCTGCGCACCGGGATCTGCGGTACCGACCTGCACATCCGGTCCTGGGACGGCTGGGCCCAGCAGGCCGTCCGGACGCCGCTCGTCCTCGGGCACGAGTTCGTCGGCGAGGTCGCCGCCGTCGGCGCGGACGTACAGGACATCGTGATCGGCGACCTGGTGAGCGGCGAGGGCCACCTGGTGTGCGGCAAGTGCCGCAACTGTCTGGCCGGCCGCCGGCACCTGTGCCGCAGCACGATCGGCCTCGGAGTCGGCCGCGACGGCGCCTTCGCCGAGTACGTGGCCCTGCCCGCCTCCAACGTCTGGGTGCACCGGACCAAGGTGGACCTGGACGTCGCCGCGATCTTCGATCCGTTCGGCAACGCCGTCCACACCGCGCTCTCCTTCCCCCTGGTCGGCGAGGACGTCCTGATCACCGGTGCGGGCCCGATCGGCATCATGGCGGCGGCCGTCGCCCGGCACGCCGGCGCCCGCAACGTCGTGATCACCGATGTGAGCGAATCCCGGCTTGCCCTGGCCCGCAAGGTCGGCGCCACCCTCGCGCTGAACGTCGCCGAGTCGTCGATCGCCGACGCCCAGCGGCAGTTGGGGCTGAAGGAGGGCTTCGACATCGGCCTGGAGATGTCCGGCCGGCCCGAGGCCGTGCGCGACATGATCGACAACATGACGCACGGCGGCCGGATCGCCATGCTGGGCCTGCCGGCCGAGGAGTTCGCCGTCGACTGGTCGAAGATCGTGACCTCGATGATCACCGTCAAGGGCATCTACGGCCGTGAGATGTACGAGACGTGGTACGCCATGACCGTGCTGCTGGAGGGCGGGCTCGACCTGTCCCCGGTGATCACCGGCAGCTACGCCTACCAGGACTTCGACGCCGCCTTCGACGAGGCCGCCACCGCCCGCAGCGGAAAGATCATCCTCGACTGGACCGTCTGAGACCGTCCGGACCGACCGAGCCACCCAGCCCGTCCCCTCTCCCTCAAGGAGCCCCTCTCCATGTACGCGTCCGTCCGCGACGACCTCCGCGCCACCCTCGACGAGATCCGCTCCGCCGGCCTCTTCAAGCCCGAGCGCGTCATCGGCACCCCGCAGAGCGCGGCCGTCTCCGTCACCGCCGGCGGACGCCCCGGTGAGGTCCTCAACTTCTGCGCCAACAACTACCTCGGCCTCGCCGACCACCCCGAGGTCGTCTCCGCCGCCAAGGACGCCCTCGACCGCTGGGGCTACGGCATGGCGTCCGTACGGTTCATCTGCGGTACCCAGGACGTCCACAAGGAGCTGGAGCGGCGGCTGTCCGCGTTCCTCGGCCAGGAGGACACGATCCTGTACTCCTCCTGTTTCGACGCCAACGGTGGTGTCTTCGAGACGCTGCTCGGCCCCGAGGACGCGGTCATCTCCGACGCCCTCAACCACGCCAGCATCATCGACGGCATCCGCCTCTCCAAGGCCCGCCGCTTCCGTTACGCCAACCGCGACCTCGCCGACCTGGAGCAGCAGCTCAAGGAGGCCGTCGCGGGCGGCGCCCGCCGCCGGCTCATCGTCACCGACGGCGTGTTCTCCATGGACGGCTACGTCGCCCCGCTCGACGAGATCTGCGATCTGGCCGACCGCTACGACGCGATGGTCATGGTCGACGACTCGCACGCCGTCGGCTTCGTCGGCCCCGGCGGCCGCGGCACCCCCGAGCTGCACGGCGTGATGGACCGCGTCGACATCATCACCGGCACCCTGGGCAAGGCCCTCGGCGGCGCGTCCGGCGGCTATGTCGCCGCCCGCGCGGAGATCGTCGGCCTGCTGCGCCAGCGCTCGCGCCCGTACCTCTTCTCCAACTCCCTCGCCCCGGTCATCGCCGCCGCGTCCCTCAAGGTCCTGGACCTGCTGGAGTCCGCGGGCGATCTGCGCGAGCGGCTGAACGCCAACACCGCGCTCTTCCGGACCAGGATGACCGAGGCGGGCTTCGAGATCCTGCCCGGCGACCACGCGATCGCCCCCGTGATGATCGGCGACGCCGCGGAGGCGGCCCGGATGGCAGACCTCCTGCTGGAGCGCGGCGTGTACGTGATCGGCTTCTCGTACCCCGTCGTCCCGATGGGCCAGGCCCGGATCCGCGTCCAGCTCTCCGCGGCGCACTCGACGGCCGACGTCGAACGTGCTGTCGCCGCGTTCATCGAGGCGCGGGAGGCGCTCCAGGGCTGGGCGGAGGTCTGACGGGCCAGCCTGGCGGCCCGCCCGCCCCGGCGGGCCGTGCGGGGCTCCGACCTGGCCGCCCTGGCGGCGGCCGCGCCAGCGGGTGCTTCTTCGGCAGGCGGGCCTGCCGGGACCGAGCTGTCGGGCTGCACCGACCGGGCCAGGTCTGACCGGGCCAGGTCTGACCGGGCCGAACTGGCCGGGCTGCTCCGGCGGGCGCCCAGGTAGGACGGGCTGACGGGCGGCGGGCGCGAACCGATGGGCCGGCATGACGGGCGACGTGGCACCGCACACCCCGCCGTGGCCCGGCCGGTCGAGCTGCCTGGGCGGGTCGAGGGACCCGGGACGTCCGGGCGCCCTGCCGACCGGGCCGTACGAGGGCACGCCGCCCACGCGAGCGGCTGCCGCCGGCTGGCAAAATGGTCGGGTGATCGACCCTCGGCGGCTGCGCATCCTGCGGGCCGTGGCGGACCACCGTACGGTGACCGCCGCGGCCGCCGCGCTGTACCTGACCCCTTCGGCCGTCTCCCAGCAGCTCGCCGCGCTTGAGCAGGAGACCGGCCACGTCCTGCTGACCCGCAGCGGCCGGGGAGTGCGGCTGACCGCGGCGGGGGAGATCCTGCTCGTCCACGCCCACGAGGTAGTGGCCCAGCTGGAGCGCGCAGAGGCCGAGCTCGCCGCCTACGCGGGCGGCGCGGCCGGCGAGGTGACGGTCGCCGCCTTCGCGACCGGCATCGCCGAGGTACTGGCCCCCGTCATCGCCCTGCTCGCCGACCGGAACCCGGGCATCCGCGTACGGGTACGGGACGCCGAGGGTGACGAGAGCCTGCCGCTGGTGCTCGACGGCGAGGCGGATCTCGCCCTGGCGGTCGAGTACCGGGGCGCGCCGCATGAGGACGACCTCCGGCTCGCCCGGGTCCCGCTGTACGCGGAGCCCTTCGACGCCGTCCTGCACGCCGGCCACCCGCTCGAGCAGGGCGCCCACGTGTCCCTGGCCGAGCTGGCCGACAGCGACTGGATCAGTCCGTACCCCGGCAACCCCTGCCACGACGTGATGGTGCTCGCCTGCGAACTGGCCGGGTTCCAGCCGCGCCTGGTGCACACCTCGGACGACTTCCGTGCCGTGGTGGCGCTCGCCGGAGCGGGTGCCGGGGTCGCGCTGGTGCCGCGCTCCGCGCTGCGCGGTATGGAGCTGAAGGACACCGTCGTCCGCCCGGTGGAGGGCCCGGCGGCGACCCGCCGGGTGTTCGCCGCGGTGCGCCGCGGCGCGGCGGACCATCCACTGATCCGCCCGGTGCTCGATGCCCTCACGGAGATCGCAGACGGCCTCCCGCGAAGCTGAGGCCGCCGGGCGGCCGGCTCAGCGGGCTCCCGCCGGGGCGCAGCCTGGCGGGAGCCCGATCGGCGCCGCCCGTGGTTTTGCCCGCCGGGCCGGTTCCGCGTCGGCTGAGCTGATCGGGGGCGCGGAGGCCGTCGGGTCGCCCGGCGTCCTCCAGATCAGCGAGAGCGCGGTGAAGTACCGGTACGGCCGGGTGCTGCCGCTGGCCCGAGCGGCCGTCGCCGCGGCCCACGAGGCCGCCGTGCCGGTCGCGCTCCACCTCGACCCCGTCAAGAGCGATGACCTGCTGCGCCAGGCCGCCGCTGCCGGTTTCAGCTCCGTGGTGTACGACGCGACGCGGCGCACCTGCAGTACGCGGAGAACCTCGCCGCCACCCGCGCCGCGGCCGACTGGGCACACGCGCACGGCCTCTGGATCGAGGCCGAGTTGGGCGAGGTCGGCAGCAAGGGCGGCGCAGCTCCGCTGGACGCGCACGCGCCCCGCGCCCGTAAGGACCCGGCGGAGGCGCGGGCCTTCGTCACCGCGTCCGCGCTGGCCGGGGCGCTGGACGTGCCGCTCGTGCTGCACGGTCCCTCCGGTGTGCCGGACGAGCAGCTGACGGCGGCCGTCTCCGGCGGTATGGCGAAGGTGAACACCGGCACGGCCCTGAACGTCGCGTGACCGCGGCCATTCGCGAGTATCTGGCCGCGAACCCCGACGCGGTCGACTCGCGGACGTATCTCTCGGTCGGCCGGCGGGCGATGTCGCGCACCGTCACCGGGCTCATCCGGGTCCTCGGGGCGGGGACACCGGCTGAGCCGGACCCGCGCCGTTCGCCGTGCCATCGTGTCATCGCCATTCACAAAGAATGAAACACGTTCTACTGTGCCCCTCGACCGATCCCGCACCGAGGAGGGGCCGTGCACCTCGCATACACGCCTGAGCAGCAGCAGTTGCGCGCCGAGCTGCGTGCGTACTTCGCCGAACTGGTGCCGGACGACGTCTACGCCCAGTACGGCGACCCGGCCACCCAGAAGCGGTTCTACCGCGAGACGATCCGCCGCCTCGGTACGGACGGGTGGCTCGGCGTCGGCTGGCCGAAGGAGTACGGCGGTCGCGGGCTCTCGCCGATGGAGCAGTTCATCTTCTTCGACGAGGCCGCCCAGGCGGGCGTGCCGCTGCCGCTCATGGCCCTCAACACCGTCGGCCCGACGATCATGCAGTTCGGCACCGAGGAGCAGAAGGCCTTCTTCCTGCCGGGGATCCTCTCCGGGGAGATCGACTTCGCGATCGGCTACAGCGAGCCCGACGCCGGCACCGACCTCGCCGCCCTGAAGACCCGCGCGGTCAGGGAGGGCGACGAGGTCACCGGCCACTACACCGTGAACGGCCAGAAGATCTGGACCACCAACGGCGACACGGCGGACTGGGTGTGGCTCGCGGTGCGCACCGATCCGGACGCCCCGCCCCACAAGGGCATCACCATGCTGCTCGTGCCGACCTCCGACCCCGGCTACTCCTGCACCCTCATCAACACCCTCGCCTCGCACGACACCACGGCCAGCTACTACGAGAACGTCGTGGTGCCCGCCTCCCGCCGGGTCGGCGAGGAGAACAAGGGCTGGCGGCTGATCACCAACCAGCTCAACCACGAGCGCGTCACCCTCGCCGCGCACGGCACCATGGCCATCCGCGCCCTGCACAACGTCCAGCGCTGGGCCGCCGGCACCAAACTCGCCGACGGGCGCCGCGTCATCGACCTCGGCTGGGTGCGCGGCCGTCTCGCCCGGACGCACACCAGGCTCGACGCGATGAAGCTGCTCAACTGGCGGATGGTGAACGCGGTCCAGGACGGCACGCTCACCCCGCAGGACGCCTCCGCCGTCAAGGTGTACGGATCCGAGGCGCGGCGCGAGGCGTACGCCTGGCTGATGGAAGTCGTCGGCGCGGCGGGCCCGTTGAAGGAGGCCTCCGCCGGCGCGGTGCTGCACGGCGAGCTGGAGCGCGGCTACCGCAGCGCGGTCATCTTCACCTTCGGCGGCGGGAACAACGAGATCCAGCGGGAGATCATCTCCTGGATCGGCCTGGGCATGCCGCGCGTACGCCGCTGAACTCCGCCGCGGCACGGTGTGGGACTCCGCGCGCGGCACGGTGCGGGGAACCGGTGGGGCGCACCCCGCGTCCCACCGGCGTTCCCGACCGGAAGGCACGCCATGACGCCCAGCACCCGGCCCCTCGCCGCGCTCGCCACCGCCCTGCTGCTGGCCGGCTGCTCCGCGGGCTCGGACGGCGGTGGCTCGGCCGGCGACGGCTCCGAGGCGCGGCCCCGGCCCTCCCTGGCACCGGCCGACGACGACACGCCGCGCACCGGCCCCGCGAAGGCCAAGGCCGGCACGTGGTATCCGTACGACCTGTTCACCCACTGCGGCGTCACCACCATGAAGTTCTCGGGACAGTGGTGGCGGCTCACCACCCTGCGCACCGACCTGGACTCCCACGTGGCCGGGAACCGGGTGGAGTGGGGAGGCAACTACACGCCGGGATACGTGCAGCTGGAGTCGGCGGGCGTCGCGGTGTTCGAGACCGCCGGTCAGCCTCCGCTGGTGTTCGAACCGGCGGCGGAGCCGACCACGCCCTGCAAGTAGCCGCATTCCCGCTCCGCGGACGGGCCGCCATACTGGACGGGCCGGGGAGGCGCAGTCACGCGACGGGGGCGACAGTAGGAGATGGCGGAGTCCAGGCTGATCCAGGGCCGGTACCGGCTGCTCGACGTGATCGGGCGCGGGGGAATGGGGGAGGTGTGGCGGGCACGCGACGAGGCGCTCGGCCGCCGGGTCGCCGTCAAGTGCCTCAAGCCGCCGGCCCCTCTGCACGAGGAGTCCTTCACCCGGGTCCTGCGCGAACGCTTCCGCCGGGAGGCCCGGACGGCCGCGGCGCTCCAGCACCGGGGTGTCACCGTCGTCCACGACTTCGGTGAGTGCGAGGGAACCCTCTATCTCGTGATGGAACTGCTGGACGGGCGCAACCTCAGCCAGCTGCTGGAGGACAACACGGACCGGCCGCTGCCGGTGCCGGACGTCGTGGACATCGCGGAACAGGTCGCCGCCGCCCTCGCCTACACGCACGAACAGGGCATCGTGCACCGCGACCTGAAGCCGGCGAACATCATGCGGCTCACCGACGGGCACGGTGAAGATATGCGACTTCGGCATCGCCCGCCCCGGCAACGACGGCTTCACCGCCAAGCTCACCGGAGCCGGAGTCGCCATGGGCACCCCGCACTACATGTCGCCCGAGCAGATCGGCGGTGACGAGGTCGACCACCGCAGCGACCTCTACTCGCTCGGCTGCGTCCTGTACGAGATCGCCACCGGCGTACCGCCCTTCGACCTGGGCGACACCTGGGCCGTGCTGGTGGGACACCGTGACACCCTGCCGCGGCCGCTCCGGGGCCACCGCTCGGACCTCCCGGAGTTCTTCGACCGGATCGTCCTCGACCTGCTGGCCAAGACCCCGGAAGAGCGGCCGGCCGACGCCTGGGAACTGGGCCGCCGGATCGCCGGGGGACGCGTCCCGGGCGCGTTCCCCAAGCCCGTACCGCCGCAGCGCCGCCCGGAGCAGCCGTCCCCGCCCGCTCCCCGGCTGCCGTCCTGGACGCGCGGCATGACCCCGGGCCCCAGGGCCGGCGGCACCAGGAGCCCCGACGCCGTACCGGACGGCACCGCCGTGCTCACCGGCTGGTGGACCCCGCCGCCCGCGGGCCCGGGCGTTTCGGCCGCCGCGGCCGGGATGCCCGGCGAGCCGGCCCTCAGCCGCACCGGTGGGGCCGCCGACGGGCCGCGCGGGCAGCGCGACGCGGGCGGCTGATCCCTGGTCAGCGGTCACCGGCGCGTGTTACCAAGGGCCATGCCCGTACCTGTTGCGTTCCACCAAGACGTTTACGACGCCGTGATCGTCGGCGGCGGCCACAACGGCCTCGTCGCTGCCGCCTACCTCGCCAGGGCCGGGCGCTCCGTCCTGGTCCTGGAGCGCCTCGGCCGCACCGGCGGGGCCGCGGTCTCCGCCCGCCCGTTCGCCGGCGTCGACGCCCGGCTCTCGCGCTACTCCTACCTGGTGAGCCTGCTGCCGCAGAAGATCGTGGACGAGCTGGGGCTGCGCTTCGCGGTACGTAAGCGCACCGTCTCCTCGTACACCCCGGTGGAACGGTCGGGCCGGGCCACCGGCCTGCTGGTCGGCGGCGGGGCGGACCGCACCCGCGAGTCGTTCCTGCGGCTGACCGGCTCGGACCGGGAGTACGAGAGCTGGCAGGCCTTCTACGGCATGACCGGGCACGTGGCCGAGCGGGTCTTCCCCACGCTCACCGAGCCGCTGCCCAGCCGGGGCGAGCTGCGCGCGCGGATCGGCCACGACGACGCCTGGCGGATGCTGTTCGAGGAACCCCTCGGCGTCGCCGTCGAGCAGAACTTCGCCGACGACCTGGTGCGCGGCGTCGTCCTGACCGACGCCCTGATCGGAACGTTCGCCGACGCCCACGACCCCGGACTGCGGCAGAACCGCTGCTTCCTCTACCACGTGATCGGCGGCGGCACCGGTGACTGGGACGTGCCGGTCGGCGGGATGGGGGCGCTCACCGACGCGCTCGCCGCGGCCGCCCGGTCGGCGGGCGCCGAGATCGCCACCGGCCACGAGGCGACCCGGATCGCGACCGACGGAACCGCCGCCGAGGTCACCTTCCGGACCGCGGACGGCGAAGGAAGCATCGCCGCCCGCCGGGTCCTGGTGAACGCCTCGCCCGACGCGCTCGCGACCCTGCTGGGCGAGCAGCCGCCCGCGCCGGCCGAGGGCGCCCAGCTGAAGGTCAACATGCTGCTGCGCCGGCTGCCACGGCTGCGCGACAGATCGGTCGACCCGCGCGAGGCCTTCGCGGGCACCTTCCACATCGCCGAGGGGTACGGGCAACTGGCCCGCGCCTACCGGCAGGCGGCAGCCGGTGAACTGCCCGGCGCCCCGCCCTCGGAGATCTACTGCCACTCCCTGACCGACCCCTCGATCCTCGGCCCGGAACTCGTCGAGCGGGGCTACCAGACCCTCACCCTGTTCGGACTGCACACGCCGGCCCGGCTCTTCGAGCGTGACAACGACGGGATCCGCGCCGACCTGCTGAAGGCCACGCTCGCGGAGCTGGACGCCCATCTCGACGAGCCGATCGCCGACTGCCTCGCCCTCGACGAGGACGGCCGCCCCTGCATCGAGGCCAAAACGCCACTCGACCTCGCACGCGACCTGCGGCTGCCCGGCGGCAACATCTTCCACCGTGACCTCGCCTTCCCGTACGCGGCCGAGACCACCGGCCGGTGGGGCGTGGAAACGGCACACGCGAACGTCCTGCTGTGCGGGGCGGGCGCGGTCCGTGGCGGCGGGGTCAGCGGAATCCCCGGCCACAACGCGGCGATGGCGGCCCTGGGTCAGTAGGAGCCGTAGGGCCTCTCGTTTGGATCTTGCCGGGCTCGCGGGGTCTGGCACCGCACCTCGCCGCGTTGTCGTCAGTCGCCAGGGCTCCGCCATGGCTCCTTCCTCCGCCTTGCGACGCACGGCACCAGACCCCGCTCCCTGATCCGGCCTGATCCAAACGAGAGGCCCTCGCGCGTGCCCGTTCAGTCCTCGGACGCCGTCCAGCCCGCCGCCTCGATACGGGCGGCGTCCGCGGACCTGGTCTCGTCGAAGGCGGTACGGCGCCCCTCGGTCACCCGGATGCCGTCCACGTACACCCCGCGCCCGACGTGGAGCGTGTCGGTGGTGTACCGCCAGCGCAGGCGTACGGGTGCGCCGCGCCACGCCGCCAGTTCCGTGTCCAGGCGGTGCCAGACGCGCCCCGAGTACCCGGTCACCGAGCCGGCCGGGCGCCCCACCGGCCGCTGCCCCCGGCCGCTGGTGGTGAAGGGCACGGGCTGCCAGGTCGCGCCGTCGTCGGCCGAGCCTTCGAGGAAGAGCGCGTCGGAGCCGGGCTCGGTGTCCCACCACAGCGCGCAGCGCAGCCGCGCGCTGTCGGCGGTGAGGGTGAGTGCGGGCAGGGTGAGGGTGGCGGTGGTGGCGCCCGCCATCCCGGAGAACCAGGCCGTGCGGCCGTGCGCGGGCCGGACCGGGACGGCGCGGGCGAGGTGGTTGGCGGCGGCGACGCGCGGAGCACTGCCCGAACGCCAACTGCGCACGGGATGCACCGAGTTGCCGAGAACGACGAGGAACGAGTCGGTGGACGGGTCCAGGACCAGGCTGGTGCCGGTGAAACCGGTGTGGCCCGCAGTGTGCGGAGTGGCCAGCGCGCCCATGTACCAGTGCTGGTAGAGCTCGAAGCCGAGGCCGTGCTCGTCCCCGGGGAAGGCGGTGTTGAAGTCGGTGAACATCAGCTTCACCGACTCGGGTTCGAGGATGCGGGCGAGGCCGTACGCACCGCCGTTGAGCAGGGTCCGGCCGAGCACCGCGAGATCCCAGGCGCAGGAGAAGACGCCGGCGTGCCCGGCGACGCCGCCGAGGCTGTACGCGTTCTCGTCGTGCACCTCGCCCCACACCAGCCCGCGGTCGAGCCCGGACCAGGGCAGCCGCGCGTCCTCGGTGGCGGCGATCGCCGGCTTCCAGGAGGCGGGCGGGTTGAAACGGGTGCGGTGCATCCCGAGCGGAGCGGTGATCTCGTCGTGGAGCAGCACATCCAGACCGCGACCGGTGATCTTCTCCAGCACGAGCTGAAGCGAGATCAGATTGAGGTCGGAGTAGAGGTAGCGGGTGCCGGGTGCACTGGCCGGCTTCTCGTTCCACAGCAGCCGCAGCTTCCCCTCCCGCGTGGGCTCCTTGTACAGCGGAATCCACGCCCGGAAGCCCGAGGTGTGGGTGAGCAGCTGCCGTATCGTGACGTCCTGCTTGCCGCCGCCCGCGAACTCCGGCAGGTATGAGGCGACTTGGGCCTCCAGCTCCAGAGCGCCCCGCTCGATCTGCTGCACCGCCAGGATCGAGGTGAACAGCTTGGAGACGGACGCGAGATCGAAGACCGTGTCCTCGGCCATCGCGATCTGCCGGTCCGCCGGAAACTCGACACCGGTGCCCGTCTTCTCGTCGTACGCCGAGTAGCGCACCGCCTTGCCGATCGGCTGATGCAGCGCCACGGTGCCGCCCCGGCCCGCCAGCAGCACGGCCCCCGCGTACCAGGGGTGCTGGGGTGAGGGGCCGAGGAACTTCTTCGCGTCGGCCACGAGCCGGCTCAGGTGCTCCGCCCGCAGACCGGCCCGCTCCGCGGAACCGCGTCGCAGGACCGGCCGGCCCCCGCCGCCGCGAGAGGCCGCCGATGCCGCGCCCAGGGGGAGCGAACCCACCACCAGTGCGCCTCCCAGAGCCATGGCCCCACCGGCCAGTTGTCGTCGGCTGATTCTCCCGCCCGCAGCGTCCCCACCCATGGAACAGCCTCCCTGCTGTCGGTACTGAAAGTATCTTTCGGGATGACGGCCAGTACGCGAAACTTTCTTCCCGCTCGCTGTTCACTGTCAACCATCAAGAATCTGACGCAGCATCAGAAAATCTCTTCCCTCGGCCGCCGGGCTGCGGCATCCTGCGCCCATGGAGACGGAGCTGAGCAGGAAACTGGGAGTCGAGCACGCGATCTTCGGCTTCACGCCCTTCCCGGCGGTCGCCGCGGCCATCACCCGGGCCGGCGGATTCGGCGTGCTCGGGGCCGTCCGCTACACCGCGCCCGACGACCTCGCGCGCGACCTCGACTGGATGCAGCGGCACACCGACGGCAAGCCGTACGGCCTCGACGTCGTCATGCCGGCGCAGAAGGCCGTAGGAGTGACGGAGGCCGAAGGGGTGACCGAGGCCGACGTCGAGGCGATGATCCCGGCCGGCCACCGTCGGTTCGTCCAGGAGACCCTGGCCAAGCACGGGGTGCCCGAACTCGCCGACGGCGAGGCCTCCGGCTGGCGTATCACCGGCTGGATGGAACAAGTCGCCCGCAACCAGCTCGACGTCGCCTTCGACCACCCCATCAAACTCCTGGCCAACGCGCTCGGCTCGCCGCCCGCCGACGTCATCCGGCGCGCCCACGACCACGACATCCTGGTGGCGGCCCTGGCCGGCAGCGCCAAGCACGCCCGCCGGCACGCCGAGGCGGGCATCGACATCGTCGTCGCCCAGGGCTACGAAGCCGGCGGCCACACCGGGGAGATCGCCTCCATGGTCCTCGTCCCCGAGGTCGTCGACGCCGTGTCCCCCCTCCCCGTACTCGCCGCCGGCGGCATCGGCAGCGGCGAGCAGATCGCCGCGGGACTCGCGCTCGGCGCCCAGGGCGTCTGGCTCGGCTCGCTCTGGCTCACCACGACCGAGGCGGACCTCCACTCACGCGCCCTGACCCGGAAGCTGCTCGACGCGGGCTCCGGCGACACCGTCCGCTCCCGCGCGCTGACCGGCAAACCCGCCCGCCAGCTGCGCACCGAATGGACCGACGCCTGGGACGACCCCGACGGCCCCGGCGCCCTGCCGATGCCCCTGCAAGGCCTGCTCGTCGCCGAGGCCGTCTCCCGTATCCAGAAGTACGAGGTCGGGCCGCTGCTCGGCACCCCCGTCGGCCAGATCGTCGGCCGGATGAACTCCGAGCGCAGCGTCCAAGCCGTGTTCGACGACCTGACCAGCGGGTTCGAGCGGGCCATCGACCGCGTCAACCGCATCGCCGGCCGGTCCTGACCAACCCCGGTGATCCCGCCGAGAGGAGCTCCATGTCCCCACCACCCAACGGCTTCTGGGCCCAGGCGGCCGCCGACCCCGGCCGTACGGTCCTCGTCGCGCCGGACGGCGAGGAGTGGTCCGCCGGACGGCTGCACGCCGCCGTCAACCAGCTCGTCCACGGACTGCGCGCCGCCGGGCTGGAGCAGGGCGACGCCTTCGCGGTCGTGCTGCCCAACGGCGTCGAGTTCCTCACCGCTTACCTCGCCGCCTCCCAGGCCGGGCTCTACCTCGTCCCGGTCAACCACCACCTCGTCGGCCCCGAGATCGCCTGGATCGTCGCCGACTCGGGCGCGAAGGTGCTGATCGCCCACGAGCGGTTCGCCGAAGCGGCCACCGCGGCCGCCGACGAGGCGAAGCTCCCCGCCACCCACCGTTACGCGGTCGGCGAGGTCAGGGGCGCGGTCAGGGACTTCCGCCCGTACGCCGAACTCGTCGACGGCCGGCCCACGGCCGTGCCCGCCGACCGCGCACTCGGCTGGGTCATGAACTACACCTCGGGCACCACCGGCCGGCCGCGCGGCATCCGCCGGCCGCTGTCCGGGAAGCTCCCCGAGGAGAGCTACCTCGGCGGCTTCCTCGGCATCTTCGGCATCCGGCCCTTGGACGGCAACGTCCATCTGGTCTGCTCGCCGCTCTACCACACCGCCGTACTCCAGTTCGCCGCGGCGTCCCTGCACATCGGGCATCCGCTGGTCCTCATGGACAAGTGGACGCCCCAGGAGATGCTGCGGCTGATCGACCGGTACCGCTGCACCCACACCCACATGGTCCCGACCCAGTTCCATCGCCTGCTCGCGCTGCCGGCCGAGGTCCGGGACACGTACGACGTGAGCTCGATGCGGCACGCCATCCATGGTGCGGCGCCGTGCCCGGACCACGTCAAACGGGCGATGATCGACTGGTGGGGCCGGTGTGTCGAGGAGTACTACGCGGCCAGCGAGGGCGGCGGCGCCTTCGCCACCGCCGAGGACTGGCTGAAGAAGCCCGGCACGGTCGGCAGGGCCTGGCCGATCAGCGAACTCGCCGTCTTCGACGACGACGGCAACAGGCTGCCGACCGGCGAAGTCGGCACCGTCTACATGAAGATGAGCACCGGCGGCTTCAGCTATCACAAGGACGAGAACAAGACGAGGAAGAACCGCATCGGCGACTTCTTCACCGTCGGCGACCTGGGCCTCCTCGACGAGGACGGCTACCTCTTCCTCCGTGACCGCAAGATCGACATGATCATCTCGGGCGGGGTCAACATCTACCCCGCCGAGATCGAGTCGGCGCTCCTGTCCCACCCGGCCGTCGCGGACGCCGCGGCGTTCGGCATCCCGCACTCCGACTGGGGCGAGGAGGTCAAGGCGGTCATCGAGCCCGCCGAGGGGTACGAGCCGGACGACGCGCTGGCCGCCGAGATCCTGGCGCACTGCGCCCGGCGACTGGCGGGCTACAAGCGGCCCCGGACCGTCGACTTCATCGCCACCCTGCCGCGCGACCCCAACGGAAAGCTGTACAAGCGCCGGCTGCGCGACCCGTACTGGGAGGGCCACGCGCGCGCCGTGTAGGACGCCGTGCAGGGGGTGTCCCTCGTACCCGGCAACGCACCATGCTGCCCGCGCGTACACCGCGCGGGCGGCCGGTGTCTCTGGCAGCGTGTCGTCCATGAGCACGCTGAACCGGTCGGCAGCCCTCCACTGGACCGTGCTGGTCCCGCTCGTCGCGCTCGTCGCACTGGTACTCAGCTGGGGCCGGGACCTCGCGCCCGCCGCGGTCGTCGTCGTCGCGCTCTGCCTGGCCGGCGCGGTGCTGGCCGCCGTGCACCACGCCGAGGTGGTCGCCCACCGGGTGGGCGAACCGTTCGGCTCACTCGTCCTCGCCGTGGCGGTGACGGTCATCGAAGTGGCCCTGATCGTCACCCTCATGGTCGATGGCGGCGCCAAGACCTCCTCGCTCGCCCGCGACACGGTGTTCGCCGCGGTGATGATCACCTGCAACGGCATCGTCGGTCTCTCCATCCTGGTCGGCTCGGTGCGCAACCGCGTCGCCGTCTTCCACGCCGAAGGCTCCGGAGCGGCGCTCGCCACCGTGGCGACCCTGGCCACGCTGAGCCTGGTCCTGCCGACCTTCACCACCAGCAAGCCCGGGCCCGAGTTCTCTGCCGCCCAACTGACCTTCGCCGCGGTCGCCTCACTGGCCCTGTACGGCCTGTTCGTCGCCGTACAGACCGTGCGGCACCGCGACTACTTCCTGCCCGTCGGCCGGCCCACGCAGCACGAGGCCGACGAACACGCCCCGCCGCCCGGCCGGCGCGCGGCACTGCTGAGCCTGGTCCTGCTGGTCGTCGCGCTGGTCGCGGTGGTGGGAGACGCCAAGGCGGTCTCCCCGACGATCGAGTCCGGCGTGGCCGCCGCCGGCCTGCCGCACGCGGTGGTCGGAGTGGTGATCGCCCTGCTGGTGCTGTTGCCCGAGACCCTCGCGGCCGTACGGGCCGCCCGCCGGGACCGGATGCAGACCAGCTTCAATCTCGCCTTCGGCTCGGCGATGGCGAGCATCGGCCTGACCATCCCGGTGATCGCGCTCGCCACCATCTGGCTGAGTGGCCCCCTGCTGCTCGGGCTGGGGGCCACCCATATGGTGCTGCTGGTCCTCACCGTGGTGGTGGGCACGCTGACGGTTGTACCCGGCCGGGCGACCCTCCTCCAGGGCGGCGTACACCTGGTGCTGTTCGCCGCGTTCCTCTTCCTCGCGATCAGCCCGTAGAGCGCCCGGTCAGCGCCGCTCGCGCGCCCACACCACCCGGAGCCCGGGGGAGGTGAGGATGTCCTTCTCGCAGAACCGGGACTTCACCCAGCGCTCGGCCGAGTAGAGCCCGGTCTGGTCGCTGAAGTACGGCGACTGCGGATTCGAGGACTGGGCGTACGTCAGCAGCGTACGGGCCACCGGGCACCGGCTGCCGTCCCAGCCGACCGCCTGGATGTAACTGGAGCCGTGCGCCACCTCCGTATAGCCCCCGCCCGCCGGATTCCACCCGGCCTCGATCTTGTTCCAGATGCCGAGCGACTCGGTGCCGCCGTGGATGGGGACGCGCTTTCCGTTGCGTACGACGAACTGGTGCTCGCCCAGCGGGGAGTCGAGCGCGATGCCCGCCTTCCGCAGCTCACCGACCGCGTCGGCCAGCGCGCGGGCCACCCCGGGCGAGGCGGTGTTGAGCGTGTTCGGCGTCCGGACCGGGTCGGCGGGGGAGAACGGGACCTTCCACAGCTCGGCCGCCGGTACGGTCGCGACGAGACGGCGCCAGAAGCGGTCGAAGAGCAGCGCCCCACGGCTGCCGGTGTCCACCGTCCGGTCCCAGCCCTTCAGCACCGCACAGGCATCCGACACGTCGACCGTCTTGCCGTCGCTGCCCACCGCACTGCCGCCCGGCAGCGCGGCACACGCCGCGGCCGCGTCGGCGGCCGCCAGATCCCCGGCCGGCGCCCGGTTCGCGAACTGCTGCCGCTGGAGGTCCGCGACGGTCAGCCGGCCCTTGCGGGCCATCGCCGCGACGTCCTCCACCGCGCCCCGGGTCCGCAGCGAGCGCGGGGTGCCGATCGTGCCGAAGACGCGCGGGTAGCCGGTGAGCGGCTGATCGGCGTTGGCCAGCCAGGCGCTGTCGTTGGAGTTCTCCGCGTACGGCGCGTCCTTCAGCGTCGGCATCGCGGACGGTCCGAAGACGCCGGGCTGGAGCGCGTCCGGGTCCAAGCCGAGCGCGCAGTCGGCGCGCGAGCCGTCCAGCACCGCCAGCCCCGCGGCCGGATACGTGGCCCTGCCGAGCGCGGTCGAGCAGCGCTGCGCCAGTTCGTCGGTGATCCGGGGCAGCACCTGCGACTGCGTGAACAGCGAGTGCCCGCCCGCGTCCGCGGCGACGGTGTTCACCCAGGGAATGCCCTGGGTGCGCCGCAGCGCGTCCAGTACGCCGTCCGTGCTACGGGCCTTGCCGAAGCCCAGCGCGGTGTCCGAGGCGCGCAGGTTCACCGCGTTCGGGTCGTGCAGCGCGTACGCCGTACTCGTTGTCCAGGGCAGCGGCAGTGCGGCGCCGAGTGAGGTGACGACCGGGCCGTACCGCGTCCACCACTGCGTACGGGTGACCGGAGCGCCGTCGCGTACCGGCACGGTGACGGTCCGCCGGATCATCCGCTCCGGCCTGCCGTCCACGAGATATGCCGTCGGGTCGGCCGGGTCCAGGCTCAGCTGGTGGAGATTGAGCGTCACACCGGTGGCGACCGTGTGGCTCCACGCGACCTTGGCGTTGTGCCCGATCGAGACGGTGGTGGAGCCCAGCAGCGAGCCGCCCGAGACGTTGAGCTCACCGGGAATGGTCTGCTGCGACTGCCAGAAGCGGCGGCCGCCCTGCCAGGGGTAGTGCGGATTGCCGAGCAGCAGCCCGCGCCCGTTCGCCGTCGTGCTGCCGCCGAACGCGACGGCGTTGGAACCCATGTCCGCGCTCTCGGCGGCGAACAGGTCACCGGCCGCCCGGGCCGCGTCGCTGGGCTCGGGGTCCTTCGCCGTACGAGCCGTGGGGGCACTCGGTGGCTGCGCGGCCGTGATGCCGTCCACGCCCCGGCCCTGTCCGCCCAGTACGGCGAGCGCGAAGCCGCGCGCCGCCACGTCCAGGGTGGTGACGGGCCGCACCCACGCGGCGCCCTGGCACGCGGGGTCGGTGATCCGGTTCTGCTTCAGCCAGGCGTTGTAGCCGGCCGCCCAGCCGCGCATCAGCTCCCGCACCTCGCGGCCGGGCCCGGCCGGGGCGGGCTGAGCGAGCAACTTCTCGACCGTGCCCGCGTCCCGTACGCCGCGGAAGAAGAGGTCGCTGGAGAGGTTCTTCCCGGCCGAGGAGAGCGACCCGTCGGGCGCCGCGTCGGCCCCGAAGTACCGCGAGCGCTCCCCGCGCAGGGTGACGAAGCCGTCGGCGAGCGTGCAGACCTGGTCCGCGGCCTGCGCCCAGCCGGTGCCGAAGCCGAGGTTCGCGTAGTCCTTGGCGAGGATGTGCGGAATGCCGTACTCGGTGTACCGGATGACGGCGGAGAGACCGCCGCCGGACGGGTGACGCTCACGGCCGTGGTCGTCCGCGGCGGCGGCCGGCGGCAGCGAGGCGGTGGCGGTGAGCAGCGCTATGCAGGTGAGGCCGAGACGTCTCATGCGGGTACGGAGGTGCAACATGCCTCCCAAGTGGGCGACGGACAGAGGTGGTTGCGCATGACAGGGACGTGTCACCGGCCACTCACGCAGCAAAGGTGAGCACCTGTCAACATCCCGTTCGGTATCTCCTGTGCGCGGAGTGTGCGCGGGGGACCTTGACCCGCCCCGGCCCGGCGCACAGGATCGCGTCATGAGGGAAGTACGCAACAGCACTGTCGACGGGATCGTGCGGATCAGCGCCAGGCGGCTGCCCGAGCGCACCGCGGTCCGGTACAAGGACCGGACCTGGACCTATGCGCGGCTCGACGAGTCCGTCTCGACGGCGGCGGCAGTCCTGACCGGGCACGGACTGGAGCAGGGCGACCGGGTCGCCGCCTACGGCCACAACTCGGACGCCTACCTGATCGCCTTCCTCGCCTGCGCGCGCGCCGGGCTGGTGCATGTGCCGGTCAATCAGAACCTCACCGGCGAGGACCTCACGTACATCCTGGAGGACTCCGCCTGCGCACTCGTGCTCGCCGACCCGGACCTGGCCGGCCATGTGCCGGACGGCTTCGCCGTACGAGCGCTGCGCGACACGGACGACTCGCTGCTCGCCGCCCTGCGCGAGCCCGAGGAGTTCGAAATCGACCGGGACCAGCGGGACGTGGTCCAGCTCCTCTACACCTCCGGGACCACCGCGCTGCCCAAGGGCGCGATGATGACGCACCGGGCGCTGATGCACGAGTACGTCAGCGCGATCGAAGCCCTCGACCTGGACGAGGGCGACCGGCCGGTCCACTCGCTGCCGCTCTACCACTCCGCCCAGATGCACGTCTTCCTGCTGCCCTACCTCGCGGTGGGCGCGGAGAACACCATCCTCGACGCACCCGACGCCGGACAGATCTTCGACCTGGTCGAGGCGGGCCGGGCGGACAGCCTGTTCGCCCCGCCGACCGTCTGGATCGGCCTCGCGGGCCATCCCGAGTTCGCCACCCGCGACCTCGGCGCGCTGCGCAAGGCGTACTACGGCGCGTCGATCATGCCCGTGCCCGTACTGGAGCGGCTCCGCGAGCGGCTGCCCGGACTCGGCTTCTACAACTGCTTCGGGCAAAGCGAGATCGGCCCGCTGGCCACCGTCCTGCGCCCCGAGGAGCACGAGGGGCGGATGGAGTCCTGCGGCCGCCCCGTCAAATACGTCGAAGCCAAGGTCGTCGACGAGCACGGCAAGGACGTGCCCGACGGCACACCCGGCGAGGTCGTCTACCGCTCACCGCAGCTGTGCCTCGGCTACTGGCACAAGGCCGCCGAGACCAGAGAGGCCTTCCGTAACGGCTGGTTCCGCTCCGGCGACCTCGCCGTACGCGACGCGGAGGGGTACTTCACGGTCGTTGACCGGGTGAAGGACGTCATCAACTCCGGGGGCGTGCTGGTCGCCTCCCGCCAGGTCGAGGACGTGCTGTACGAGCATCCGCTGGTCGCGGAGGTCGCCGTCATCGGACTGCCCGACGACCGCTGGATCGAGGCGGTCACGGCCGTCGTGGTGCCGCGCGGCGCGGTCACCGCCGAGGAGCTGACGGCGCACGCGCGCGAGCGGCTCGCCCACTTCAAGGCGCCCAAACAGGTGCTGCTGGTGGACGAGCTGCCGCGCAACGCCAGCGGGAAGATCCTCAAGCGGGAGCTGAGGGACCGCTTCACGTCGGCCGCTCGTCCACGGTCCGTCTGATGTTCCGACGGACCGTTCCAGCGTCTCGGGGTCGATGATGGAGCAGGCGGTTTTCGAATCCGTCAGGTACTCCGCTGTGTGCCAGGACTGCAGTGCGGAGCTGCAGTGCTGGGGAGTTCAGGCCCTGGTGAACGGCCGGTTGCGATGGGACGTTGAGTCAACCTGTTCCACCTGTGGATTTGCGGTAGCCGTGTGCGGTGGCGACGTGCCGGCCGAACTGCGGGATCAGATGCTCTCCGAGCACGGACCCGCGCGCCTGCAGGTGAGCAGTCCGCCGGCGAAGAGCGTCGCCATCATGCTCGTGCTGCGCGCTGAGCTCGGCATTGACCTGATGAACGCCAAGGCTGTGCTGCGCCGTGTGTTGGACGGTGATTACTCAGGAACGCTTCCCGAGATGGAACACCTGGCCCGCACGCTCCGGAGATCCGGCATCGCTGCTGAAGCGACTCGCCCGTAGGCCATGTTCTGACAGATCGCCGTCCTTCGTGATGATCTTCGCGTGGCGCAGGGAGATGTGAGGGGATCCCGCGAGCCGTGATGAGTCCTGCGGCGTCCGGCGGTCGTACTGTCGAACCATTACCGAGGAGGACTTCTGATGCGCAGCGTGACCTACTCGATGAACGTCTCACTTGACGGCTACATCGTCGGGCCGGACGGCGACTTCGACTGGACAGCGCCCGACGAGGAGGTCTTTCGCTTCTGGATCGACGAGATTCGACAGGTCGGCGTCCACCTGTTGGGACGACGGCTGTACGAGACGATGCTGTACTGGGAGACCGCCGACCAGGATCCATCGCTCGACGACTCCATGCTCGAGTGGGCCGCGCTCTGGAAGCCGCTGCCAAAGGTGGTGTTCTCCACCACACTGTCGGCGGTGCAGGGCCATGCCCGCCTGGCCTCCGGCGGCCTGGCGGAGGAGATCGAGCGGTTGCGAGCCGAGCCGGGGGAGGGCGAGATCGCGATCGGCGGCGCGACTCTCGCCGCCGAGGCGGCCGCGTTGGGTCTGATCGACGAGTACCGGGCCATGGTCTACCCGGTGCTGGTTGGCGGCGGCATCCCGTTCTTTCCCCAGCGCGAGCGCCGGGTGGATCTCGAACTCGTCGAGACCCGCACCTTCAGCTCAAGAGTCGTCTACCTCCGCTACCGCGTGGCGCGCTAGGTGTTCTGTCCCGGAGGTTGTGGACGGGTGAGGCAGGTCTCGGCTGAGAGATCTTGAGAACCATCACGCGTTCCCTGGTCACACCGTCGGGCAACAGGTCTCCGAGCTCTCCCGTGACGACGAAACCGTTGCGTTGATACAGCGCGACGGCGGGCTCGTTGTCCGGGATCACCGCGAGTTTCAGCGTTGTAGCACCCGACTGCCGGGCCCACGTCTCGACTGCCGCTATCAGCTGGTCTCCGACGCCGCGGCCCCGCGCCTGGGGGCTGACCCACACCGACCTCAGCTCGCATGTGCCGCTGTCCCCAGGGAGGCCGGCGGCCATCCCGACCGTTCGGCCATCCAGCAAGGCGACGATGTTGTAAGTGGCGGGCATCGCGAAGTGTGCGCGCCACCGCTCCTCCCCGCCGCTGTGCCAGTCCGCCAGCCGAGACTTGAAGGCGTGCGGTGCCTCGCCCAGCGCAGCAAGGCGAACCTCCCGCCACAATGGCCAGTCGCCTGTCGTGAGAACCCGCAGGTGCACCATGGCGACGAGTCTGCCGCGACCCTCGTGGGGTAGTCCATGACACCTCTGGCTTTGACGGGACAGTGATCAGCAGTTACGGACAGCCCTCAGAAGTCATCTCATTTGGCGAGTCTGCGAAAGCAGATGAGCGTGCAGGCGATGCTGGTGAAGGGCAGGAAGTGCTCGGCTTTGCGCTCGTAGCGTCGGTGGAGACGTCGGCAGTCGGCGAGCCAGGACATGGTGCGTTCGATGGTCCACCGGTGGCGGCCGAGTCGCTGTGAGGACTCGAGCCCCTTGCGGCCAATGCGGTGGGCGATGCCTCGCTGGCGTAACCATCGCCGCAGGTGGGAGCAGTCGTAGCCCTTGTCGGTGTGGAGCTTGGCCGGCCTGCGCCGACGAGGTCCGCGGCGGGAGCGGATGGGCGGGATGCCCTTGACCAGGGGGATCAGGGGGACCAGGGCCTGACTGTCGTGGAGGTTCGCTCCAGAGATGGCCACTGACAGAGGCAGACCGGTCCGCTTCGTCAGCAAGTGGACCTTTGAGGATCCCCACCGTGATCTACAGAGTACCGAGTAGCCCAAATGAGATAACGTCTAAGTAACGGCCCGGCCAGGAGTTTTCCCTGGATCGGTACGCTAGTCGCCCATAGCCTCGCAGCGTGAGAATTCAGAAGAGTGAAGAGCAGTATCTCCGTGCCACGTTGGAGCGCCTGCACAGTGCACGGAAGTACGAGGAATCAACCCAGTCAGACTCGGCTGGTTGGATTGTTGAGCCCGGTAGTTCTCTGGCTGGAGACGACGCGAAGTCCGGTCCATACCAGGTGTCGCACAACGTATGGCAGGCGCTCGCCGTTGCCGTAGATCACCTTCACTGCTTCCGGCGCTCACTCGCTGAAGACGTGGGAGGGAACGAGATTGCCCTCACCCTGCACACGCATGGTCAGTACTCGCTGCTCCGCGGTGCTTTCGAGAACAGCGCGCGTGTGGTTTGGATGATCGGTCCGGCGAGCCGTCTCTTGAGGGTGGAGCGTCGGCTCGCCCTCCAAGCCAAGGATCACAAAGCGTCGGACCGCGTGAGGTCTCTTCTGGGGCAGGCATCCCCGAGAACCCTCGCTGAGCGGATCGATCAGCTCGTGAAGCTGGTACAAAGTGCGGACCCGGGCGCTGGTGAGGCCGATGTGAAGAAGCGACTTCTCAACGGAGCGCTGCCTACCGAGATGGTGAGGGCGGCAGGCGAGCTGACCGAGATAGGGGCCGATCAGGCTCAGGTCGTTTGGAGCGCGTGCAGCTCGCTTTCCCACGGAGATGTGTACGGCACATTGAGCATCCTGGAACGGGAGGTCGTCCGCACCGAGGACAGCACAGCGCTCACGCGGCTGAGCAGCGACCCGAAGGTCCTCTACTGGGCGACCGATCGCACCGTCACGATGCTCGAGCAGGCCTTCCACCTCTTCGAACAACGCCGCAAGAGCCACCTCGAACAATGACCCTCCAGCCGCCATGATTGTGGCCGTTGGGCGGTGCGCCACACTTGAGGAGTGAGCTCACCACTGGGACGTGATGGCCCCCCTCGCTACGACCGCCATGGCCGCTTACTCGCTCGGCATGAAGGCCGCCTGCTTCCGCAGCTGGGCCCGCCGCCACGGCATCACCGCCGCCGACTACCAGCGGCTCCCCGGAACAGCCGGCCAGGCTCCCACCCTGTGGGACCTGGCCCACCTCGCCGCCGCCCTGCGCAGCAAGGCCGCTTGAGCACAGATCATTTGCCACACATCATCAGTCATGGTGCACGTACTGCCTCATGAGCCCGGCCAAGAGCCCGGCCTTCGCGCGTTGTGCGGAGGTGAGCGTGTCCGCCGACCTGAAAGCCGCGTACGCCCGCCTCGAAGCCGCGATCCGCGAAGTCGGTGAACTCGAAGGCTTTGAAGGCGTCATGACCGAATGGGTCGTAAAGAAGCAGCTCATGCCACGCCAGTTGCAGCGCCGTATCGACCCGGCCAGCGACGACCTAACGTCCATGGTGGAGCTGGGCGTGGGGGAGGCGGCGCAACCGCTGCCTCCCCCAGCCCCAGAGCCCCTTTCGGCAGCCCAGGCGATGGCCGGGCTAACCGCCAAGCAACGGGCGGCGGTCGATACCGTCGCCAGCCTCGATCCGGCCGTGCGCGCCGCTCTCGGCCTGACCGGCTAGCGTGACGCGAAGCCCCCGCTGCCTTCGGGCAGCGGGGGCTTTCTGCTGTTCCCGCCTCCTCAGAACGTGAGTTGCTTCTTCACCATGGCGACACGGGGCCTTTCAGGTCAGAAGCCGTGTTCGCCCTCGCAGTCGCTGGTGCTGCATCGCCAGTGGACGAGATACTCGGGCTCTATCTCTGCTTCGAGATCTACCGTCCGCTCGTCTTTCTTCGCCGCGACGGTCGTCCCGCAGTCTGGGCAGCGTCGACGGGGCGCTGTGTGGAGTTCGGATCGCCGGTATGAGTGTTTGAAGTCCGTCATACGGCTACGGTGACACGAAGGGCGACTGTTGTTCCCCTGGCGCAGGTCAGAGCGGTCTGCGTTCGGATGACGGGCTGGAGCTGTGCCTTGACCTGTGCCGGTTCTGCCCGGTCGCCGCCCGCGCCCTATGCTGGGCGCCGATGATTGAAACCATCGTCTTCGACATCGGGGAAACCCTCACTCGCGACGACCGTTACTGGGGGGCCTGGGCCGACTGGCTCGACATCCCCAGACACACGCTGTCCGCGCTGGTCGGAGCCGTCACCGCTCAAGGCCGCGACAACGCCGACGCGTTGCGCCTCGCCCGGCCCGGCATCGACGTTCATGCCGAGTACGCCGCGCGCGAGGCGGCCGGCCGCGGCGAGCAGCTCCACGAGGACGACCTCTATCCGGATGTCCGGCCAGCCCTGTCGGGGCTGCGGAAACTGGGCATCCGTGTGATCGTCGCAGGCAACCAGACCGTCAAGGCGGGGGAGTTGCTGCGCACTCTGAACCTGCCGGCCGACCTGGTGGTGACGTCGGGGGAGTGGGGTGTCGCCAAGCCGTCAACCGAGTTCTTCGCCCGGGTCCTCGGCGTGGCGCATGCCGCGCCGCACGAGACGGTCTACGTCGGCGATCACCCGGTCAACGACCTGTACCCGGCGAAGACCGCCGGCCTGCGGGCCGCCCACCTGCGCCGTGGGCCGTGGGGGCACCTGTGGGCCGAAGACCCTGACGTGATGGCGGCGGCGGACTGGCGAATCGACTCGCTCACCGAACTCACTGCGCTCATCGCGGACTGACGGCAATAGGACGGCCCGCCTGGCAAATGCCAGCCGGGGGCCGTTACGTATCCAGCGCATCACCGCGCGCGGGTACGGTTCGGAGTGACGCCCCGAACGGAGCAAGTATGCCCTCCAACCCTCTGCTTGAGGTAGGGCACCGCATCGCCACTGCGCGACGTGCCCGCCGCATGACACAAGCTGACCTCGCCCGGGCCGCCTTCATCTCCCTCGCCACGGTCAAGGCGATCGAGCGAGGCGCCCGCATGCCCAGCGACACCACCCTCGACGCCATCGCAGCGGCTCTCGCCATGGACCCCACACGGCTCCTAACCGGCCATGCCCGCAACGACGGCCGCGTCCATGACGCACTCCCCGCCGTGTCCGCAGCGATCGCCGCCTACGACATCCCCGCCGACGGCCCAGAAACCTCCATCACGGACCTCCAGGCCGCCGTCGACGAAGCCGTCAAGTGGCGTCTCGGAGCCCAGTACGTACGGCTCGCCGACCGGGTGCCGAAGCTCCTTGAACAAACGATCCGCGCGATCCATACCAGCGGCGGCGCCGAGCAGCAGGAAGCAGCCCGCCTGCTCGTGTCCGCGGCCCGCTCGGCCGACGCGGTCGCGTACAAGTTCGGCGCCCACGATCTGTCCGCACGGCTCATCGAACTCATGCGGTGGGCCGCCGTCCGGGCCGACGATCCCCTGCTGACGGCGTCCGTGGCGTATGTGCGGACCGAGACGTTCTTCGCTGCGAAGGCCCACGCCCCCGGCCTGCGTGCGCTTGAGCACGCCGTGGATGCCGCCCCGTCCGTCGCCGACCCGCAGGCAGTGGCCGCTCGCGGCGCCCTCCACATGCGGGCCGCCGTTATCGCCGGCCGGGCTGGTGACGCCGACGCCGCGGACCTCCACCTGGTCGAAGCCCGCCAGCACGGCGACCGGATCCCCGAGGACATCTACCAGGGCACCGCCTTCGGGCCCGACTCCGTCCGCATCCATGAGGTGTCCGTCGCCATCAGCCTGGGACAGGACCACGTAAAGCGAGCCCTGGACGTCGCCAGCGAGTGGAAGCCGTCCAGTGACATGCCACGGGAACGCCGCTCCGGCTTCTACATCGAGCTCGCCCAGGCCCAGCTGTGGGCCGGCTTGATGGACCACGCCTTCGAGTCGCTGAAGGTCGCGCGTGCCGTCGCCCCCCAGCACACCCGCGAGCACCCCTGGGCGCGCGACGTCGCCAGAACACTGCGCCGGCTCAAGAGAGCCGACGCCGAATCCCTCACCCACTACGCCCAGTGGATCGGAGCGGTCTGACCCCTCGAAGGAGGGATACAAAGGGATACACGGTGTAGTACTTGCAGCCGTTGTATGCGCCCATCATCTGTCTGTCCACACCGAAACAGGCAGATGGGAACCCCTATGAGTGAGGCGGAGGCGCTTGCGCCGACCCTCGTTGAGGGCCCGGTCAGCATCGCCCGACTACATGCCGAGGCGTGCTTCCACTGCGGTGCCGTCACCAAGACGCTGCACGCCGCAGGCCACTTCACCTTCCCCGACAACGACAAGATCTGGCCCATCGTGACCTGCGGCTGCGGAGGCCGGTCATGAACGCCATGGCCCGAGCCTCACTGCCCTGGCTGCCTCCGGCCACCGTGTGGCACGTGAAGGCCGGCGAGCACTGGGACGCGATCCGCGTACCCTGCACGCTGGGCAAGCAGGTTGTCGATGATCTGGGCGGCGCTTGCGGGCCGGTTATCTGCGACCCGTGGACCCGCATCCTGTATTTCCTCACCCCGCCGGGAAGCACCGCCGGTTGGGAGCTGCGGGAGACCGTGCCCTGCGGCACGGCCACCTACGTGGTGGTACCGCCGCTGAACGCCGACGAACACGTCCTCCACTGGGTGGTCCCTCCCACCGCCGACCGTGCGGCCATGGACATCGGGTCGTTGCGGGCGGCGCTGGAACGGGTGATTGATCAGCACTTCGGCCCCAGGACGGAGCACTTCGGATGAACATCTGCTGCGTGTGCGACCGGGTCATCACCGGCGAATCGGTCCGAGTCGGAGTCGGGTTCTCGGCGAGCGGTGCCAAGCCGGATGCGTACAAGCACAAGGACGACGACCCCGAGTGCGTCCTGCCGAGGCGGGTCGAGTCGCGTATCGCCCGGCTCTACCTCCGCCGCTGAACTCCCGTCCGCGGTTGGAACGCCGATCGGCCGCGGACGGGGCCACCACCGCGACGAGCAACGCCTCGCATCGGGCCCATCAGCACCACACCCACGGCGACCGCATCGGGTTAAGGGTCGCAATCCCATGAACGCCCGCCCCGGCTGGAGTCCCGGAAGACCCGGTCGGGGCGGGCTCGTAAGACACTGCCCCTGCACCCCACCCTGGACAGGTCGAGTGCAGGGGCGGCCCAGAAGCAAGACGTGGCAGACCTCGACGAAGGGGAAACACATGACCGTCATGCTCGACCGCCCGGTGAGTACAAGCACACGGAACCCGAAGGAACTGCTCAACGCCGTCCAGCCGTACATCCAGCACCTGAGCGTCAACGTGCTGGACAGCGGCATGTCCCTCTGGGACCGCGAAGTCGCCCTGTTGCTGCGCGACAACACCATGGTTCGCGACATGGCCGAACGCATCCTCGGCAACGCCGTCATGTACACCATCGCCTCGATCGAACACCCCGATGTCCACCTCGGCGTCGGCAAGCTTGTCGACATCGGCGTCCACCAGCTCATCCTCGACACCCCCGTTTGGTTCGCGCTCTGCGAGGTCTACAACGGGGGCTGCTACAAGCACCACGCCCCGTTCATCCAGCGCCGCAGCGACGGCCTGTGCCTGCGGACCGCGGACTTCCTGACTTCCATCGGGTTCGACGTCGACCAGGAGCTGTGGGCCATCGACGGCGCTGAATGCTCGCCATGCGACAACAAAGTGCCCGACAGCCACTGAGCAGGCGCTACAGTCGCCTCCGTCCTCCTCTCTGCGAGGGCGGGGGCTCCGCGCATCCCGCCACGACAGAGGAAGCATTGTGCCTGCGCATCACGACATCGCCGCGGAAACCGAGCTCTGGGACACCTACGCAGAGTCGGCCTTCAAGAACGACGCCGAACCCGTCTTCAACTGGACTCAGTACGCCGGCCATGGACCCGGGCCGGAGCTGCTCGCCGACCCCGCAAGCGTGCTGGAAATCGGATGCGGAACGGGCCGAGCCCTCGCCCACCTGGCCCAGCAGGGCATCGACGCCCACGGACTCGATCTGTCCCCGGTCATGGTGAAGAAGACCACCGAGAAGTGGGGAGACACCGGAGCGGTCTTCCACCACGGAGAGGTGCTCGAGCACCTGGTCGCTGCTACCGAGACGTACGACGCGATCTACTCCATCTTCGGCGCGGCCTGGTTCACCGATCCCGGCAAGCTGTTCCCCCTCGTACGCGCCCGGCTCAACCCAGGAGGCGCGTTCGTCTTCTCCCAGCCGCCGGCCATCCCCGGCGCATACGGCCCGCAGGGCATGTACAAGGGCGGGTTCGCGGGGAAGGCGATGTTCACCTACCGCTACAGCTACCGCCCCGCCGTGTGGCAGCGCCTGCTGACTTGTGCCGGATTCTCTACTCCCCAAGCCGCTGTGCTGGACGCGCCGCAGCCCGGCCACATCGGCACGCTGATCGTCCGCGCTCGGGTCTGACCGCGGTTCGCACCCGACCGTGCATTTCCGCCAGCATGTTCGAAGAACAGGTCCTGCTGGTGGGCGAGCTGCCGCGCAACGCCAGTGGGAGGATCCTCAAGCGGGAGCTGAGGGGCCGTTTCACTTCGGCCGGTCGTCCACGATCCGTCTGATCTTTCCGACGGACCGTTCCAGCGTCTCGGGGTCGACGATCTCGACCGCGACCGACACTCCGATGCCGTCCTTCACCGCCTGCCCGACCGCCTCGGCGGCCGCGGTGCGGTCCGCGGCCGAGGCGTCCCTGCGCGCCTCCGCCCGTACGGTCAGGGCGTCCAGCCGGCCCTCGCGGGTCAGCCGCAGCTGGAAGTGCGGGGCGACGGCGGGTGTACGCAGCAGGATCTCCGCGATCTGGGCGGGGAAGAGGTTCACCCCGCGCAGGATGATCATGTCGTCGCAGCGGCCGGTGATCTTCTCCATCCGGCGGAAGGCGGGCCGGGCCGTGCCGGGCAGCAGCCGGGTCAGGTCCCGGGTGCGGTAGCGGATCACCGGCATGGCCTCCTTGGTCAGCGAGGTGAAGACCAGCTCCCCGTGCGCGCCGCCGGCCAGCACCTCGTCCGTGACCGGGTCCACGACCTCCGGCAAGAAGTGGTCCTCCCAGATGTGCAGGCCGTCCTTGGTCTCGGCGAACTCCTGGGCCACGCCGGGGCCTATCACCTCGGACAGCCCGTATATGTCGACGGCGTCGATGGCGAAGCGCTCCTCGATCTCGCGCCGCATCCCCTCCGTCCACGGCTCGGCTCCGAAGATGCCGGTCCGCAGGGAGGTGGTACGGGGATCGATGCCCTGCCGTTCGAACTCGTCCAGCAGCGTGAGCATGTAGGAGGGCGTCACCATGATGATCTCGGGCCGGAAGTCCTGGATCAGGCGCACCTGACGTGCGGTCATCCCGCCGGAGGCGGGGACGACCGTACAGCCGAGCCGTTCGGCGCCGTAGTGGGCGCCCAGGCCGCCGGTGAACAGCCCGTATCCATAGGCCACATGGACCTTGTGGCCGGGCCGGCCACCGGCCGCGTGGATCGACCGGGCCACCACGTCGGCCCACATGTCCAGATCCCGTTCGGTATAGCCGACGACCGTGGGCTGTCCGGTGGTGCCGCTGGAGGCGTGGATGCGGCGCACATCCGACTCGGGCACGGCGAACATCCCGAAGGGGTAGTTGTCCCGCAGATCGGCCTTCGTGGTGAACGGGAAGCGCGCGAGGTCGTCGAGCGACCGGCAGTCCTCGGGCCGCACCCCGGCCTTGTCGAAGGACTCCCGGTAGAAGCGCACATGGGCGTACGCGTGCCGCAGGGTGGCGCGCAGCCGTTCGAGCTGCAGTGCCGCGAGCTCCTCGCTCGTGAGGCCTTCCGACGCGTCCGACCATGCCGCCATGACGAATTCTCCCGCCCGAACCGGACGACCGATCATTCGGTCGCTGTGCCGCGCACCAGTAATCCAGGATGCGCCCGCACGTGCAAGGGGGTGGGGTCCCGAAACCCCGCAACCCGGCCCGCAACCGGCTAGCAGCCTCGGCTCGCAGCCCGCGGGTCCGCCGAGCGGGTGAACCCGCGGGCTGCGAGAATGTCCGGCCCGGAGGGGGCGGCCCGGCCTCAGGTCAGGTCGAGCAGTGAGGCCATGACCTCGTGCAGGGTCGCCTCCGGGTCGGATGCCGGTCCCATGGCCCGCCAGGCCACGAAGCCGTCCGGACGTACGAGTACGGCGCCCTCGGGCGTCGTGCCGTGGACCTCGGCCCAGTCCGGCCCGTTGGCGTTCTCCGGCGCCAGATCGGCGTCCGGTCCCGAGCCCACCCGGTAGGCGTCGAGCCGTACCGACAGCCGGTCCGCGACGCGTTGCGCGGCGGCGTGCCATGCCGCCCCCGCGGCACCGCTGAGCAGTACGAACGACCGCTCGTAGAGGTCCAGGGTGGACTTCCGCTCGCCCCGGTCGAGCAGCCACATGTGCGGCGCCCGCGTGCCCGGCCCGCCGGTCAGATCCAGCCGCTCGGGTACGACGGGCAGTTCGGGGTCGACGCCCACGACCGCGCCCCGGACGTAGCGGTATCCCAGGGCCACCGGGAGCAGCCCGCTCTGCTTCCCGCCACCCACGCCGGGCGCAGGCACGTATCCGGGGTGGCTGTGCTCGCTCGACCGCGCCGACGCCCGCGCGCTGGTCGCCCGCGCCACCGGCTGACGCTCCGTCTCGTACGTCTGGAGCAGCCCGGGCCCGGCCCAGCCCTCCACCACGGCGGCGAGTTTCCAGGCCAGGTTGTGCGCGTCCTGGATACCGGTGTTGGAGCCGAACGCCCCGGTGGGGGACATCTCGTGGGCGGAGTCCCCGGCGAGGAAGACCCGGCCGGCCGAGTACCGCTCCGCGACCCGCTCGGCGGCGTGCCAGGGAGCCTTGCCGGTGATCTCGACGTCGAGTTCGGGCGCGCCGACCGCCGTGCGGATGTGCTTCGCGCACCGCTCGTCGGTGAAGTCCTCCAGGGTCTCGCCCCGGTCCGGCTGCCAGGGCGCGTGGAACACCCACTTCGCCAGGTTGTCCACCGGCAGCAGGGCCCCGTCCGCCGCGGGGTCGGTCAGGTAGCACACGATGAAGCGACGGGTGCCCAGCACGTCCGTCAGCCGCTTGGAGCGGAAGGTGATGCTCACGTTGTGGAACAGGTCGCCGGGCCCGGTCTGGCCGATCCCCAGCCGTTCCCGGACGGGGCTGCGCGGTCCGTCGGCCGCGATGAGATAGTCCGCGCGGACCGTGCTGTGCTCCCCGGTCTCCCGGTTCTTCAGGACCGCGCTCACACCCGTGCCGTCCTGCTCGAACGACATCAGCTCGGTGGAGAACCGTACGTCGGCCCCCTGCTCGCGGGTCCGGGCCAGCAGCACCGGTTCCAGATCGTTCTGGCTGCACAGGCACCAGCCCGAGGGGGTGAAGCGCGCGAGCCCGCCCCCCGGATCGATCTCCTTGAACAGCCACTCCTGGTCGTCGCCGGTCAGCGACGGGGCCTGGAGGATGCCGTGGTTCTCCGCGAGGACCGAGGCGGCCTCCCGGATCGCCGACTCGACGCCGGCCGCCCGGTACACCTCCATCGTGCGCACGTTGTTGCCGCGGCCGCGCGGATGCGTCGAGGTGTCCTCGTGCTTCTCGACCAGCAGATGCCGGATGCCGAGCCGGCCCAGGAACAGTGAGGCGGACAGGCCCACCAGGGAGCCGCCCACGATGAGGACCGGCACCCGGTCGTCGGTGTTTTCGTTCATCAGTCGCTCCAGCTCGAGCTGCCCTACGGGATGCAGTGTGCATGCCCTGGTGGGACGGCTTCGGACGCCCATTCACCCGCTTGGTTCACACATCTCGCGCCGCCCGTACCAGCGGCCCACGATCGACTCGGGAGAGCCGCCCGCGACTTGGGGGGCGGACCGTCCGCATCCGCCATTGAAGGAGTGGAAAGATGACAACCTTGTCGGAACGGATATCGCAGTCGGCCTTCGACGGCTCAAGGCTTCGGGTCGTTCTGCTGCTGGACCTCCACGAGGGTGCCCAGAAGCAGTTCCTCGAGGCGTACGAGCACCTGCGCAACCAGGTCGCGTCCGTACCCGGGCACATCAGTGACCAGTTGTGCCAGTCGATCGAGAACCCCTCGCAGTGGCTCATCACCAGCGAATGGGAGAGCGCACCGCCCTTCCTGGACTGGGTGAACAGCGAGGAGCACGTCCAGACGGTGCAGCCGCTGCACAGCTGCGTACGTGATACCAGGTCGCTCCGCTTCAGTGTGCTGCGGGAGACCGGGAACGCCTTCACGAGCGCGGCCGAGCCGGCCAAGCGTCGCCTCCAGGCCTCGCCCCGCCTCGGGGACGGCATGGTCCGCCACGCGCTGACCTTCACCGTCAAGCCGGGCAGCGAGGACATCGTCGCCAAGATCCTGGCCGACTACACCCCGCCGAAGTCGGTGGTCGACGAGACGACCCGGCTGTGCCGCACCTCGCTCTTCATGCACGGCAACCGCGTCGTGCGGGCGGTCGAGGTGCAGGGAGACCTGCTCGCGGCCCTGCGGCACGTGGCCCGGCAGCCCGAGGTCCGGGCGGTCGAGGAGGCCATCAACCCCTACCTGGAGCAGGACCGCGACCTCAGCGATCCCGACTCCGCCCGGGTGTTCTTCACCCGGGCCGCGCTGCCGGCGGTCCACCATGTGGCGGCGCGTGAGCACGATCCGTCGGAGGTCGACCGGCACGCGCTGCTGTACCAGGCCAAGCCGGGCTGCGGGATGGCGCTGGCCCGGTTCCTCGCCGGTCAGGACGTGGCGGCGGCCGACGACAGCAAGAGCCCCATCTGCGGCAGCACGATCTTCCAGCGTGACGAGATCGTCGTCCGGCTCATCGACATCAGCGGTCCGATGGAGGCCAGGCCCGCCCTGGCGTTCGGTGTCGCCGGACCGCGCAAGGCGGCCGTACTGGCGCGGCTGCTCGACGGCCGGGCGAACGACGTGCCGAGGACCGACCAGGAGATCTCGCGGTTCCTCGCGCGCTCCGACATGCAGCTGATCACCGACCGCCGGGCCCAGGACTCCTGACCCGCCACCAGGCCCACAGGGGCACCCGCTCAACGCCGCCGGCACAACGCACCTGGAGGAAGCACCCATGACCATGCACCGCCCACGCATCGTGGACCTCAGCGAGACCCAGCCCAACCGCAGGCGCGGAGGAGACCTGCGCGCCATGCTCACGCCGACGGCGGTGGGCGCCACGAGCGGCTTCATGGGCCTGGCCATCGTTCAGCCCGGTGACCGCATCGGCGAGCACTATCACCCGTACTCGGAGGAGTTCGTGTACGTCGTGAGCGGACTGCTCGAGGTGGACCTGGACGGTGAACCGCACCCGATCCGGCCCGACCAGGGCCTCCTGATCCCCCCTCACGTACGCCACCGCTTCCGCAACGTGGGTGATGTCGAGGCCCGCATGGTCTTCCATCTGGGCCCGCTCGCCCCCCGCCCGGAGCTGGGACATGTCGACACCGAGCACACGGACAGCGCCGAGCAGGGCTGGCCGCCAGAACGCAAGGAGGTGGTTTCGTGACCCGGCGAGTGGCGGTCACCGGGATCGGCGTCGTCGCCCCGGGCGGCGTCGGCGCCCCGGCGTTCTGGGACCTGCTCTCGAACGGCCGTACGGCGACGAGGGGGATCACCCTCTTCAACCCGGAGGGCTTCCGCTCCCGCATCGCCGCCGAGTGTGATTTCGACCCGGCGGCGCACGGGCTCGACACCGAGCAGGTCGCCCGCTCGGACCGGTACATCCAGTTCGCGATGGTGGCCGCCGGCGAGGCCGTACGGGACGCCGGTCTCGACCCGGAGAAGGAGGATCCCTGGCGCATCGGGGTGTCCCTGGGCACCGCGGTCGGCGGCACCACCCGCCTGGAACACGACTACGTGGCCGTCAGCAGTAGCGGCAGCCGCTGGGACGTGGACCACCGGCCGGCGGGCCGCCATCTGCACCGGGCGTTCTCGCCGAGCTCCCTCGCCTCGGCGGTGGCCGAACAGGTGGGCGCCCACGGGCCCGTACAGACCGTCTCGACGGGCTGCACCTCGGGCCTGGATGCGATCGGGTACGCCTTCCACTCCATCGAGGAGGGCCGGGTCGACGTGTGCATCGCGGGCGCGTCGGACTCACCGATCTCCCCCATCACGGTCGCGTGCTTCGACGCGATCAAGGCCACCTCGGCGAACAACGACGACCCGGAGCACGCCTCCCGGCCGTTCGACGCCAACCGCGACGGCTTCGTCATGGGCGAGGGCGGGGCCGTGCTCGTACTGGAGGAGCTGGAACACGCGCGGGCCCGTGGCGCGACCGTCTACTGCGAGATACAGGGCTACGCCACGTTCGGCAACGCCTACCACATGACCGGGCTGACCCCGGAGGGGCTGGAGATGGCCGAGGCCATCAACACCGCTCTCGACCACGCCCGGCTCGACCGGTCGCAGATCGACTACGTCAACGCGCACGGCTCCGGCACCCAGCAGAACGACCGGCACGAGACGGCCGCGGTGAAGCGCTCGCTGGGCGCGCACGCCTACGACGTGCCCATGAGCTCGATCAAGTCGATGGTGGGCCACTCGCTGGGCGCCATCGGGGCGATCGAGATAGTGGCGTGCGTGCTGGCCCTGGCCAACCAGGTGGTGCCCCCGACGGCGAACTACGAGACCCCCGACCCGGAGTGCGACCTCGACTACGTGCCACGCACCGCGCGCCCCCGGAAACTGCGCAGCGTGCTGTCGGTCGGCAGCGGGTTCGGCGGCTTCCAGTCCGCGGTGGTCATGACCCGACCAAATGGGAGGACACGATGAGCTTCCGGCAGGATCGGCGCTCGGTCGTCACCGGCATCGGAGTCGTCGCCCCGAACGGGGCGACCACCGAGGTCTTCTGGAAGACGACGCAGGAAGGCATCAGCGTGCTCGACCGGGTCACCCGGGAGGGATGCGAGCAGCTGCCGCTGCGCGTGGCCGGCGAGGTACGGGGCTTCGACCCGCTGGCGCTCGTCGAGGAGCGCTATCTCGTCCAGACCGACCGGTTCACGCACTTCGCGATGGCCGCGGCCGACCTCGCCCTGGACGACGCCCGGCTCGGCCGCGCCGACTACGACGGCGCGCCGTTCGCCGTCGGCGTGGTGACCGCCGCCGGATCGGGCGGTGGCGAGTTCGGACAGCGTGAACTCCAGCGGCTGTGGGGACAGGGCTCCCGCTATGTCGGGCCGTACCAGTCCATCGCCTGGTTCTACGCCGCCAGCACCGGCCAGATATCCATCCGTGGCGGTTTCAAGGGACCGTGCGGTGTCGTGGCCAGCGACGAGGCCGGCGGCCTCGACGCGCTCGCGCACGCCGCCGGAGCGATCGGCCGGGGCACCGACGCGGTCGTCGTCGGTGCGGCCGAAGCCCCGCTGGCTCCGTACTCGGTCGTCTGCCAGCTCGGCTACGAGGACCTCAGCACCTGCGACGATCCGGCTCGCGCCTACCGTCCCTTCACCGCCGACGCCTGCGGCTTCGTCCCCGCCGAGGGCGGCGCCATGCTCGTCGTCGAGGAGGAGCGGTCCGCCCGCCGCCGCGGGGCCCGGGTCCGGGCCGAACTGGCCGGGCACGCCGCGACCTTCAGCGGGGCGGCCCGCTGGGAGCGGTCACGGGAGGGCCTGGCCCAGGCGATACGCGGGGCGCTGCGGGAAGCCCGCTGCGCGCCGGAGGAGGTCGACGTCGTCTTCGCGGACGCCCTCGGCGTCCCGGCGGCGGACCGCGCCGAGGCGCTGGCGATCGCCGACGTGCTGGGCGTGCACGGCCGGCGGGTACCGGTCACCGCTCCCAAGACGGGCATCGGCAGGGCCTACTGCGGAGCGCCCGTCCTGGACACGGCCGCCGCGGTCCTCGCCATGGAACACGGCCTCATACCGCCCACGCCCAACGTCTTCGACGTGTGCCACGACCTCAATGTGGTCACCGGCCGGGCCCGTCCCGCCGAACTGCGGACGGCGCTCGTGCTGAGCCGTGGACTCATGGGGTCGAACGCGGCCCTCGTGCTGCGGCGCGCCACCGACACCACCTCGTAACAAGGAGGACTCCCTCATGTCCGCTCAACTGACCATGGAAGAACTGTCCGCGCTGATGAAGAAGGGCGCCGGGCTCACCGTCGATCCGAACGAGATGGCGCGCCGGCCCGACTCCAAGTTCGACGAGTTCGGGCTCGACTCACTGGGCCTCCTGGGCATCGTGGGCGAGCTGGAGAACCGGCACGGCCGGCCGCTGCCCCCCGACGCGGACCGGTGCAAGACCCCGCGCGAGTTCCTCGACCTCGTCAACCACACCCTGATGACTGGAGCCTGACGTGCCCGGACACACCGAGAACGACATCACCA
Organism: Streptomyces mabaensis; assembly: GCF_053763515.1. Lineage (NCBI taxonomy): Bacteria > Bacillati > Actinomycetota > Actinomycetes > Kitasatosporales > Streptomycetaceae > Streptomyces > Streptomyces mabaensis. Next base: position 123,491 of record NZ_JBSOPZ010000012.1, on the reverse strand, counting down.
TCGCCGCGCCCCTGGACCTCGTCTGGGACGTGACCAACGACATCGAGAACTGGCCGCGGCTGTTCAGCGAGTACGCGTCGGTCGAGATCCTGGCCCGCGAGGGCGACAAGACGACCTTCCGGCTGACCATGCACCCCGACGAGAACGGCAAAGTCTGGAGCTGGGTCTCGGAACGGGTGACCGACCGCGCGGGGCTCATCGTCCGTGCCCGCCGGGTCGAGCCCGGTCCGTTCCAGCACATGGACATCCGCTGGGAGTACGAGGAGGTCCCCGACGGCATCCGGATGCAGTGGACGCAGGACTTCGCGATGAAGCCCGAGGCTCCGGTCGACGACGCGTGGATGACCGACAACATCAACCGCAACTCCCGGATCCAGATGGAACTCATCCGGGACAAGATTGAGCAGCACGACCGCGACCGGCGCACCCCCGCCCCGGTCGCGCCGAACTGACGCCCCGCCCCGCCTACGTGCCGCCGGGCCTCCGGCGGCACACGAAGGGATCTGCCCGATGCACCACGCTCTGATCGTCGCCCGGATGGCGCCGGAATCGGCTCCGGACATCGCCGAAGTGTTCGCGGCCTCCGACAGCGGCGAACTGCCCCACCTCGTCGGAGTCAGCCGGCGCAGCCTGTTCCAGTTCGGCGACGTGTATCTGCACCTCATCGAATCCGAGCGGCCGCCCGGTCCCGAGATCGCGAAGGTGACGGAACATCCCGCGTTCCGTGACATCAGCGACAAGCTGGCCGCCTTCGTCAGCCCGTACGACCCGAAGACGTGGAAGAGCCCGAAGGACGCCATGGCCCACCAGTTCTACCGCTGGGAGCGCGACCGTACGGCGTGAGCCCACGAGTTCGCGAGCCCATGAGTTCGCCCCGAGCCCGGCATCGCGCCGGGCTCGGGGCGTTTTACGGAGTCGGCCGGCTCAGCCGGGGACGGTGCACTCGAACGCGTGCAGATACGCGTTGACCGGCCGGATCTCGCCGATGCGCAGACCGGCGTCGCTGATCCGGGTGACCAGGGACTCCTTGGTGTGCTTCGCGCCGCCGACGTTCAGCAGCAGAAGCAGGTCCATGGCGGTGGTGAACTTCATGGAGGGCGTGTCGTCGACGAGGTTCTCGATGACCACGACCCGCGCTCCCGGGCGGGCCGCCGCGACGACGTTGTGCAGCGTCCTGCGGGTGCTGTCGTCGTCCCATTCCAGGATGTTCTTGATGATGTAGAGATCGGCCTTGACCGGGATGCTCTGCCGGCAGTCCCCGGGGACGATGTGCACTCGCTCCGCGAGCGGGCCGCCGTCGCGCAGCCGGGGATCGGCCTTGGCCACGACGTCGGGGAGGTCGAGCAGGGTGCCGCGGATCGCCGGATGCCGCTCCAGCAGGCTCGCCAGCACGTGGCCCTGGCCGCCACCGATGTCCGCGACCGCCGAAACGCCGGTGAGGTCGAGGAGTTCCGCGACGTCCAGCGCCGACTGCATGCTGGACGTGGTCATGGCCCGGTTGAAGACGTGCGCCGACTCGTGCGCGTCCTGGTGCAGGTGCTCGAAGAAGCCCTTGCCGAACACGTCGTGGAAGACGCTCGTGCCGGAACGGACCGCGTCGTCGAGCCGCGGCCAGACGTCCCAGGTCCAGGGCTCCGTGCACCACAGGGCGATGTAGCGCAGGCTGTTCGGGGCGTCCTCGCGCAGCATCCGGGACATGTCGGTGTGGACGAACTTCCCGTCCTCGGTCTCCGCGAAGATCCCGTAGCAGGACAGCGTGCGCATCAGCCGGCGCAGGGATCGCGCCTCGCAGTTCAGGGCGGGCGCGAGGTCCTCCGCGGCCGTGGCCGTCTCGCCCAGTGCGTCGGCCACGCCCAGCCGGGCTCCCGCCCGTACGGCCGCCGCGCACGCCGCCCCGAAGACGAGTTCCCTCAGCCGCATGGCGGACTGGGGGGCGGGGGTGGCGATGGGGGGCGTCGTGGCAGTGGTGGTCGTGGGGGTCGGACTGACGATCGTCATACCGCCTCGATTCTCCAGGTGAAGGGGAACACCGGTCAGCACATCCCCACGGGTTCGGAGGCCCGGCAGGTGTTGCGGGCGAACATGTTGCCCGTTCCGGTGTCCCGGTTGGCCAGGTCGGCCGACTTGTTGCCGAGCACCACGTTGTCGCTGATCACGTTGTTCTGGTTGACGGCGCCCACGAAGCTCTTGAACAGCACGATGCCGCCGGACAGCGGGGAGGAGCCCACGTTGTCCCTGATCACGTTCGCGCGCACGACGGTGTCCTCGGCGCCGGTGAGGACGATGCCGGTGCCCTGGACGACCGGGAGCCGACTGGTGGCGGGGCAGAACTTGTTGTTCTTGGAGATCACGTTGCCGCGGATGGTCATCGCCCCGGCCCACGGCTTGGACTCGTCGCCCACGACGAACAGCCCGCCGCAGTTCCCGGTGAGGGCGTTGTCCCGGACGGACAGGTTTCTGACCCGCCTGATCGTGGTGCCGATCCGGTTCCCCGTCACGACGTTGCCACGGACCACCGTCCCACGTGTGTCGATGGCGCCGCCCTCGGCGTCGATGGTGTTGGCGATGAAGATGCCGGCGTCGCCGTTGTCCCGCACGACGTTGTTCCGGAACATCCCCCGCGTGGACCGCTCCTGGGCGATGCCCCAGACGCCGTTCTTCTCGGCGGTCACCTGCCGGACGGTCAGTCGGTCGGTGCGGGTGGCCCAGATGCCGTTCTTCTTGAAGCCCGAGAGGGTCAGCGCGCGGATGTGTACGTTGTCGACGGTCCGGCCCGCCTCGCCCATGACGCAGATTCCGTTGCCGGCCTGGGCACAGGCGTTCGCGGCCCGCTCGGCCGCGCCGGGCATGATCACGGTACTGGGACCGGCACCCCGCAGGGTCAGGTCCCGTTTCGTGATCAGGACGCTCTCACGGTAGATGCCCGGCGAGATCACGATGGTGTCTCCCGGCTGCGCGGCGTTCACCGCTTCCTGGATCGATTCGCCCGCACGCACCACGTGTCGGTCGTCGGCGGCGGAGGGGGCGGCCATGCCCAGTCCGGCGGCCGCGACGACTGCGGCGCATACGAGGCTCTTGATCTGTCGTTTCGTCATGAGCCGAAGCTATGGTCGATCACCACCGCTCGCCACACGGGGTAAGCGGATGGATACATCCCGTGCCCGAACGGGTTACGTCTGCGGAGTGTCGTGTGTGGTGGCTATGTTCCGGGCCCAGCGGTAGTCCGCCTTGCCGCTCGGGGAGCGGCGGATCTCCGGGGTGATCACCAGCTGTCTCGGGATCTTGTACCCGGCGAGGCGGGACCGGCAGTGCGACCTGATGTCCTCGAGCGACGGCTCCGGCGCGCCCCGGCGTACCTGCACCACCGCCGCCACATGGCTGCCCCACCTCGGGTCCGGTACCCCCGCGACCAGTGCGTCGTACACGTCCGGATGGGACTTCAGGGCCTGCTCGACCTCTTCGGGATAGACCTTCTCACCGCCGGTGTTGATGCACTGCGAGCCGCGGCCCAGCACGGTGACGATGCCCTCCTCGTCGACGGTCGCCATGTCGCCGAGCAGCACCCACCGCTCGTCGCCCCGCCGGAAGAAGGTCTCCGCCGTCTTCGCCGGGTCGTTGTAGTAGCCGAGCGGGACATGGCCGCGCTGCGCGATGCGGCCCGGTTCGCCGGCCGCGACCGGCTCGTAGGTGGCCGGGTCGACCACTGCCGTACGGGCGTTGACCCGCAGCCGGAATCCCTTCTCGGGCCCCGAGTCGTCCGTCGCCGTGCCGTTGAAGCCGGACTCGGAGGAGCCGAAGTTGTTCAGCAGCATCACGTGCGGCACCAGCTCCTGGAACTGGGCGCGCACCGTCTCCGACATGATCGCTCCGGAGCTGGAGACGCTGAACAGGGCGGAGCAGTCCGTTCCGCCGAGCGGCCCATTCAGTGCGTCGATGAGTGGCCGCAGCATCGCGTCGCCGACCAGCGACACGCTGGTGACCTTCTCCTTCTCGATGGTCCGGAGCACCTCCTCGGGCACGAACTTGCGGTGGACGACGATCCGCTGACCGAAGTTGAAGCCGATGAACGCGGTCAGGGTGGAGGTGCCGTGCATCAGCGGGGGAGTGGGGAAGAAGGTGATGCCGTCACCGCCCGCCGCCACCCGCTCGGCCAGCTCCTGAGGCGCCTTGACCGGCTCGCCGGTCGGCGCGCCGCCGCCGAGGCCGGAGAAGAACAGGTCCTCCTGCCGCCACATCACACCCTTGGGCATACCGGTGGTGCCGCCGGTGTAGATGATGAACAGGTCGTCCGGTGAGCGTGGTGCGAACCCCCGGTGGGGTGATCCGGATGCCTCGGCGTCGGCGAAGGCGGTCGTACGCAACGCGGGGGCGCCCTCCGGCGGGGTCCCCACCCGCACCAGGTGCCGCAGCTTCTCCGTCTGCGGCAGGGCGGCCGCCACCCGCTCGGTGAACTCGGCGTCGAAGACCAGCGCCGCCAGGTCCGCGTCCCGGTAGAGGTAGACCAGCTCCTCCTCCACATAGCGGTAGTTGACGTTGACGGGGACGATCCGCGCCTTGAGGCAGGCCAGCACCGTCTGCAGGTACTCGATGCCGTTGTAGAGATGCAGACCGAGGTGTTCACCCGGTGCGATGCCGCTGTCCAGCAAGTGGTGCGCGACGCGGTTGGCCGCCGCGTCCAGCTGGGCGTAGGTGAGCCGCCGCTCCGCCCCCGTGCCGGGATGGTCGACGTACACGAGCGCCTCGCGGTCCGGGACCACGTCGACGACCGACTCGAACAGGTCGGCAAGGTTGTACTCCACCGCTCCTCCTGACGCCGGCAGCCAACTGGCCCGGCGGTCATTAGAGCGCCGCGCCCCCCAAGTGGGAAGAGGAGCCGCCAAAGAAACCTGACTGACTGTCAGAAAACTATTGAACTGACTCCCCACCTCCTGCAACCTGTTCTAGTCTTGAGACGGGAGAACGGCAATGGCTGGTACGGAACACCTCACCGTGCAACGCGAAGGCGCCACGCTGGTCCTCACCCTGAACAGGCCCGAGGCGAAGAACGCGCTCTCGCTGCCCCTGCTCGTCGGGCTGTACGACGGCTGGCTGGAGGCCGACGCGGACGACGCGATCCGCTCCGTGGTACTCACCGGCGCGGGCGGCGACTTCTGCGCCGGGATGGACCTCAAGGCCCTGGCGGGCAAGGGCATGGAGGGCGAGCGGTACCGGGACCGGCTGAAGGCCGATCCCGACCTGCACTGGAAGGCGATGCTCCGCCACCACCGCCCCCGCAAGCCCGTCATCGCCGCCGTCGAGGGCTACTGCGTCGCCGGGGGTACGGAGATCTTGCAGGGCACCGACATCCGGGTGGCCGGGGCGAGTGCCACCTTCGGCCTGTTCGAGGTGAAGCGCGGCCTCTTCCCGATCGGCGGCTCGACCGTACGCCTCCCGCGCCAGATCCCGCGTACGCACGCACTCGAAATGCTGCTCACCGGCCGCCCGTACAGCGCGGAGGAGGCCGCTCGGATCGGACTCGTCGGCCGCGTGGTGCCGGACGGCACAGCCCTGGAGACGGCGCTCGCCCTCGCCGAACAGGTCAACGCGTGCGGACCGCTCGCCGTCGAGGCGGTCAAGGCGTCCGTCTACGAGACGGCCGAGATGACCGAGTCGGACGGTCTCAAGGCCGAACTGGCCCGCGGCTGGCCTGTCTTCGACACCGCCGACGCCAAGGAGGGTGCGCGGGCCTTCGCCGAGAAGCGTCCGCCGGTGTACCGCCGAGCGTGAACCTGTCCCTCCCCGCCCCGCCCCTTCCCGAACCGGGGCTCCGCCCCGGACCCCGCGCCTCAAACGCCGGCGGGGCTTGAGCTTCCCGCCAGGCCGTAGAAGAAGGAGCCCCGCCCATGACAGCCGCTCCGCCACCGGAGGTGCTCCGCGCGCCGCTGGTCGTCGAGTTCCCGTTCACCCGCTCGCTCGGTCCCGTCCAGAGCGCCTTCCTCACCGGTCTGCGCGAACGCACCGTCCTCGGCGTGCGGACGAGCGACGACCGGGTACTCGTCCCACCCGTCGAGTACGACCCGGTCACCGCCGCCGAGCTGGGCGAACTCGTCGAGGTCGCCCAGCTCGGCACCGTCACCACCTGGGCCTGGAACCCCCGCCCCCGCCCGCAGCAGCCGCTCCCGACGCCCTTCGCCTGGGTGCTCGTCCGGCTCGACGGCGCGGACACCGCGCTGCTGCACGTCCTCGACGTGCCGGGCCCGGACGCCGTACGCACCGGCATGCGCGTGCGGATCCGCTGGGCCGGGGAACGCTCCGGCGCCATCACCGACATCGCCTGCTTCGAGCCGCACGACGGCTCCCACGACGGCGCGTACGACGGCTCCCGCCGCGGCGCCCCGCACAGCGGCACGTTCGCGAACCCGGTCACCGGCATCGTCACCCCCGCCCGGCTCGACTACACGTACGCGCCCGGCCGGGCCCAGACCGCGTACCTGCGCGCCCTCGCCGACCGCAGGACCGTGGGCGAGCGCTGCCCCTCCTGCCGCAAGGTGTACGTCCCGCCCCGCGGCGCCTGCCCCACCTGCGGGGTGGCCACCGAGGAGCAGGTCGAGGTCGGCCCGCGCGGCACCGTCACCACGTACTGCATCGTCAACATCAAAGCGAGGAACCTCGACATCGATGTGCCCTACGTCTACGCGCACATTGCCCTCGACGGCGCGGACCTCGCCCTGCACGGCCGGATCGGCGGCATCCCCTACGACCAGGTGCGGATGGGCCTGAGGGTCGAGCCGGTGTGGACCGACGGCGGCCGCTTCCCCGACCACTACCGGCCCACCGGTGAACCCGACGCCGACTACGACGCGTACAAGGAGCTGCTCTGATGAGGGACGTGGCGATCGTCGCCTTCGGGCAGAGCGACCACCGGCGGCGCACCGACGAGCTGTCGGAGGTCGAGATGGTCATGCCGGTCCTCCACGACGTCCTCGCGCAGACCGGCCTCCAGGCGAGCGACATCGGCTTCACCTGCTCTGGCTCCAGCGACTACCTGGCCGGCCGCCCCTTCTCCTTCACCATGACCCTCGACGGCGTGGGCGCCTGGCCGCCGATCTCCGAATCGCACGTCGAGATGGACGGCGCCTGGGCGCTCTACGAGGCCTGGGTCAAGATCCGGACGGGCGAGGCCGACACCGCCCTCGTCTACTCCTACGGCAAGTCCTCTCCGGGCGAGCTGCGCGACGTACTGACCCGCCAGCTCGACCCGTACTACCTGGCACCGCTGTGGCCCGACTCCGTCGCACTCGCCGCGCTCCAGGCCCGGGCGGTCATCGACGCGGGTGACGCGGACGAGCGGGAGTTCGCCGCCGTCGCGGCCCGCAGCCGTACGTCCGCCGAGGCCAACCCCCACGCCCAGCCGCGCGGTCCGGTGCCCGCCGGCGACGGCGGGGGTGTCCAGCCGACCAGGCCGGGCTCCCCCTACCTCGTCCAGCCGCTGCGCGCGGGGGACTGCGCACCCCTCGGTGACGGCGCCGCCGCCGTGATCCTCGCCGCCGGCGACACGGCACGCCGGCTCTGCCCGCGCCCCGCGTGGATCCGCGGCATCGACCACCGGATCGAGGCGCACAGCCTCGGCGTCCGCGACCTCACCGACTCACCGTCCACCCGGCTGGCCGCCGAGCGGGCCGGCGCCTTCGACCGGCCCGTCGACACCGCCGAACTGCACGCCCCCTTCACCTCCCAGGAGGTCGTACTGCGCAAGGCGCTGCGGCTCGGCCCCGAGGTGAACGTCAACCCGTCGGGCGGCGCGCTCGCCGCCAACCCGATGATGGCGGCGGGCCTCATCCGGCTCGGGGAGGCGGCGGCCCGTATCCACCGGGGCGAGTCCGACCGCGCGCTCGCCCACGCCACGTCGGGCCCGTGCCTGCAGCAGAACCTGGTCGCCGTCCTGGAGGGGGAGCAGTCATGAGCAAGGAGCCCGTGGCCGTCGTCGGCATCGGCCAGACCAAGCATGTCGCCGCCCGGCGCGACGTCTCCCTCGCCGGGCTGGTCCGGGAGGCCGCCCGGCGGGCCCTGGACGACGCGGGACTGGACTGGGCGGACGTCGACGCCGTCGTCATCGGCAAGGCCCCCGACTTCTTCGAGGGCGTGATGATGCCGGAGCTCTACCTCGCCGACGCGCTCGGCGCGGTCGGCAAGCCGATGCTCCGGGTGCACACGGCGGGCTCGGTCGGCGGCTCCACCGCGCTGGTCGCCGCCAACCTGGTCGCCGCGCGCGTCCACCGGACCGTACTGACCCTGGCGTTCGAGAAGCAGTCCGAGTCCAACGCGATGTGGGGCCTGTCCCTGCCCGTCCCGTTCCAGCAGCCGCTGCTGGCCGGCGCCGGCGGCTTCTTCGCCCCGCACATACGGGCGTACATGCGGCGCACCGGGGCGCCCGGCACGGTCGGCTCGCTCGTCGCGTACAAGGACCGGCGCAACGCGCTGAAGAACCCGTACGCGCACCTGCACGAGAAGGACATCACCCTGGAGAAGGTCCAGGCGTCCCCCATGCTGTGGGACCCGATCCGCTACTCGGAGACCTGTCCGTCCTCAGACGGTGCCTGCGCCATGGTCCTCACCGACCGGGCGGGCGCGGCTCGTTCGCCGTACCCGCCCGCCTGGGTGCACGGCGGCGCGATGCGCAGCGAGCCGACCCTCTTCGCCGGCAAGGACTTCGTCTCCCCGCAGGCCGGCAAGGACTGCGCCGCCGACATCTACCGCCAGGCCGGTGTCGCCGATCCGCGCCGGGAGATCGACGCCGTCGAGATGTACGTGCCGTTCTCCTGGTACGAACCGATGTGGCTGGAGAACCTGGGCTTCGCCGCCGAGGGGGAGGGCTGGAAGCTCACCGAGTCGGGAGTCACCGAGCTCGACGGCGACCTGCCCGTCAATCCGTCGGGCGGGGTGCTCTCCACCAACCCCATCGGGGCCTCCGGGATGATCCGCTTCGCCGAGGCGGCGCTTCAGGTGCGCGGCCGGGCGGGCGAACACCAGGTGGACGGCGCCCGCAAGGCGCTCGGCCACGCCTACGGCGGCGGGGCGCAGTTCTTCGCCATGTGGCTGGTCGGCTCCGAACCGCCTGCCTCCTGATCCGCCTGCCTCCTGATCCGCCGGCCGTGCGCCGGGCCGCGAGCACGTTCCGCGGCCTGTGCGCCACCGGTGGTGATGGCTAGTCTGGGCCCCGGACGACGAACCGGGAGGAGCACGCACGTGACCGAGAGCATGACGCAGCAGCCCCTTGCAGGTTGGGACAAGCCGGAGCTCGATCTCAGCCGGGCGGACTGGCGGTCGAGCAGCCAGGGAGCGGGTGATGTCCAGATCGCGTTCGTCGAGGGGTTCATCGCGATGCGCAATGGCGGCAAGCCCGAGAATCCGTCGCTGATCTTCTCCCCGGCGGAGTGGCGTGCGTTCGTCCTGGGCGCGCGCGACGGGGAGTTCGACCTCACCTGACCGCGGGGGCCGCCGCGTCCCGGTCCTTGCCGCGCTGTCGCTGCCGCCGCGCGCGGGCGTCGGCGACGGCGTACGGCAGGCCCGGGACCAGGAGCAGCACAGAGCCCCACAGCGGCATGCGGAAGAGCACCGCGTCGTCGGCCAGCCACACGGTCAGCAGGGCGGCAGCCAGGGCGGCGAGTTGGGCGACCAGCCAGCGCTTGCCGAGTCCGGAGCTTCCGCGGCGCATGTTCCAGGGGACGCTGACCATCGCGAGTACGGCGAAGAAGGCGATCCGGCCCGTGGAGACGGGCAGTTCCGTGGTCCAGCGGAAGAGGTGCCCGGCGAGAAGGATGCAGCCCGTGATGAAGACGAGCGTGGCGGCCACGCGCAGCAGCCGGGCGGGCAGCGGTGTACGGGCCCGGGCCCAGGCGGCGGCGAACGCCTTCACGTCCGTGCCGACCACCGTCTCGGCGTCACGTCCGTCGGCCGCGGCGTCCTGAAGGTGAGCGGCGAGCTCGTCGAGCATCTCGCGTATCGAGGCGTCGTCGATGCCCCGGTACTCCCAGTTGCTCTTGCAGACCGCAAGGATGCGCTCGTCCGTCATCATGTGGTTCCCCCCGTCGGTTCGGTGTCCAGAGTCCGGCCGACGGCAGCGGTGAAGTGCCGCCAGGCGACGCGGCCGCCCGTCAGTTCGGCACGTCCCGCGTCGGTCAGCCGGTAGTACTTGCGCGGTGCCCCGCCGCTCGCCGACGGGGCGCGGAAGGTGTCGACCAGGCCCGCCCGCTCCATCCGGGCCAGCAGCGGATAGATGCTGCCCTCGCTGACCAGCTCGAGTCCGTCGGCGGCCAGGGCTTCCACGAACTCGTAGCCGTAGCGCGGCCGTTCGGCGATCTTGGCGAGCAGGCACAGGTCGAGCACCCCGCGCAGCAGCTGACTGCGCCGTTGGTCAGCGGCGGCCGGCAGCTCCTTTGTCATGTGGTGCAAGGTAGTCGACCATTGCCATGCACCGCAAGGTAGTGCGGCCCTAGAGTGGAGGGCATGAGCGGCGAGAGTGATCTGCGAGAACTGCTGAGCGGCATGCGGCCCCGGCTGAACCCCGGCCGGTACGTGTTCACCACCACGACCGCCACCACGACCGCCACCTCGGCCGACGGTGCCATGGCGCGCGGGATCACCCCCGTCGTCACTGTCACCGAGGACGAGGGGCTCACTCTCGTCTTGCGCCAGGAGCAGGCCGACGCGGAGGGCCTGGCGTATGACTATGTCGCCGGATGGATCACGCTGCGCGTGCACTCCGCGCTCGACGCAGTCGGCCTCACCGCCGCCGTCGCCCGCGAACTCGCCGACGCCGGACTGAGCTGCAACGTCGTCGCCGGCTACCACCACGATCACCTCTTCGTGCCGTACGAGCGAGCGGCCGAGGCGGTGAGCCTGCTGGAGGCGCTGGCGGCGCGGTCCGGGGCCCCCGACGGGCCCCCGAACCCGGACGGGAAGGGCTGATCACGGGCCATCCGGATGGCCCGCCCCCGGATCCGGCAGGCGGCCGCGGGCACGTACCATGGCGGCATGTCCTTCCTCCGCCGCCGCAGCGCCGCCTCACCCGCGGGCCCGGATTTCGACGTCCTGGCCATGGACCCGGGCGACTGGCCGGGCAACCTCGGAGCCGGTCTGCTGCCCGCTCCCGACGGAAGCTGCCAGGGTGTCTTCCTGCGTTACGACCTGTTCGGCGGCCGCGGCCCCGCGATGATCATCGGAAACCTGCCCGAGGGCTCCCCGGCGCGCGAGCTCGCCGACAAGCAGGTGCCGTTCGAGGTGGCCCAGCTGCTGGTCGCCCTGGAGAACGACGAGGACATCGAGGTCGTCGGCACCGAGGACATGCCGGTGATGCAGGGCGACAACCTCCTGATCGTGCGGCGCGTCAAGCTCTCCGAGAGCCGTATCTCGTGTGTGCAGTTCGACCGGAGCGACAACGTGCTCGTCACCATCGCCAGCTGGGACCGGCCGATCACCGACGACCTGTACGCACTGCTGAAGCCGCTGCCGGCCGAGCTCTTCCAGCAGGGCTGACCCCACCGCAGCTGACCCCACCGCAAAAGAGACGGCGGTCCGTGTGGCGCCCGAACCTCGGGCACCGCACGGACCGCCGTCTCTTTTCCCGTCAGCGCGTGCCGACCGCCGCACGCAGGGCCCGGCGCGCCAGCGCGCAGTCGTCGTGCAGCCGCCGCAGCAGCAGCCGCTGCTCCTCGCCCGACGGCGGAACACCGACGGGGCCCGCCGGAGCCGGTGCCGCCGGGGCCGTGTCACGCAGGGAGCGCTGCACGGCCGTCTCGTACGTACGGATCTCCTTGGTCAGTACGAGCATCAGGTTGACCAGGAACGCGTCCCTTGCGGCCGGGCCGGCGGCCTGGGCCAGCTGGCTGATCTGGCGCCGCGCCACCGGGGCGTCGCCCAGTACGGCCCACAGAGTCGCCAGGTCGTAGCCCGGCAGGTACCAGCCCGCGTGCTCCCAGTCCACCAGCACCGGCCCGGCGGGGGAGAGGAGGATGTTGGAGAGCAGCGCGTCACCGTGGCAGAACTGGCTCATCGCCTGCTTCCCGCCCGTCTGCGCGAGACCGTGCAGCAGCTTCTGCAGATCCCCCAGATCCCGGTCGGTGAGCAGACCCAGCTCGTGGTAGCGGGAGATCCGGGACGCGTAGTCGAGCGGCCTGCCGAACATCTCGGCGGGCGGCCGCCACAGACTGATCCGGCAGATGGCCCCGAGGGCGGCCCGTACGTCCGCGCGGGGCGGAGCCTCGGCGGGGTGTCGCTGGAGGGCCGCCACCCGGCCCGGCATCCGCTCGATCACCAGCGTGCAGTTCTCGGGATCCGCCGCGATGAGCCGCGGCGCCCGCACGGGCGGACGGTGCCGGACGAAGGCGCGGTACGCCGCTATTTCGTGCCGGTACCGCTCGGCCCACGCGGGGGAGTGGTCCAGTAAACACTTGGCGACCGCGGTCGAGCGGCCTGTGGTGCCGACGAGCAGTACGGACCGTCCGCTGCGGCGCAGTACCTGGACCGGATTGAACTCCGGGCAGATGCGGTGCACCGAGGCGATCGCCGTGCGCAACTGCCCGCCCTGGGGGCCGGACAAGTCGAGTCTCCCGCTGAGGGGTTGGGTGCCTGGCCCCGGGGTTCGCCGCGGCCGGCCGGCGGTGAGTGCGGCGGCTGCCGGACGGTTGGGGTCGAGATAGGGACCGCTGCCCGCCGGGAAGGAACGGTGCGGCCGGGGCGGGGCGGACACGGAGGACGATGCTGTGTACATGGGTGGTACAGATCCCTTCGTGCGCCGACAAGTTACGTGCGCTGCCCCGGCCGGCGGCCGTACTTCACCCTGGGGAATGCGGTCCGGCCGCCGGACGGGGTGGCGCGTTCCTACCTGACACCCGCCCGCGGGTGGCACACCATCTGGCGCACCCTGGCGAACCCTGGCGAATAGTCCCAGCGCATCTGACAGGGGGTTAATGTCGAACTCAGCCGAGAACCTGGGGGCTTGAAGTGACCGGAGAACCCAACACCCGCCTGTCCGACCTGTTCGGCCTCGCCGGCTGGTCCAAGGGCGAACTCGCGAGACTGGTCAACCGGCAGGCGGCGGCCATGGGCCACCCGCAGCTGGCGACCGACACCTCGCGGGTGAGGCGCTGGATCGACATGGGCGAATCGCCCCGCGATCCCGTGCCCAAGGTGCTGGCAGCTCTGTTCACCGAGCGACTCGGCCGTGTCGTGACCATCGAGGACCTCGGGTTCGGCCGGCACGGGCGTACAGCAAGACGGCGCGACGTCGGGAAGCCGGACAACCCCGACGGCCTGCCGTGGGCGCCCGAACGGACGGCGGCGGTCCTCACCGAATTCACGGGAATGGACCTCATGCTCAACCGACGCGGCTTGGTGGGCGCGGGCGCCGCGCTCGCCGCAGGCTCCGCACTCAGCAGCGCCATGCACGACTGGCTCCACACCGATCCGTCCCTCACCGCCGACTCCCTTTCGGGCGCCCCCCGTTTCGACGATCCCCTGAACGCCGACCCCGCCGGGTTCGACCGCTACGAGGCCGCCCCCATCGGGTCGCAGGAGATCGAGGCACTGGAGCGTTCGGTCGAGGTCTTCCGCGCCTGGGACGCGTCGCGTGGCGGCGGTCTCCAGCGCAAGGCCGTGGTGGGGCAGCTCAACGAGGTGGGCGGCATGCTCGCCTACCACCACCCCGACCATCTTCAGCGCCGCCTCTGGGGCGTCGCCGCCAACCTGGCGGTGCTCGCGGGCTGGATGTCCCACGACGTGGGCCTGGAACCCACCGCCCAGAAGTACTTCGTGATCGCCGCCCACGCGGCCCGCGAGGGCGGCGACCGGCCCCGCGCGGGCGAAGCCCTCTCCCGGGCTGCCCGGCAGATGGTCCACCTCGGCAAGCCGGACGACGCCCTGGACCTGATGAAGCTCGCCAAGTCCGGCTCGGGCGAGCAGACGCTGCAGCGCACCCGTGCCATGCTGCACACCATCGAGGCCTGGGCGCAGGCGTCGATGGGACGCGGCCAGGCGATGCGGCGCACCCTCGGCGAGGCGGAGGAACTCTTCGTCTCTGACAAGGGCGATGTACCGCCGCCCAGTTGGATGCAGATGTTCGACGAGGCGGACATGCACGGCATGCAGGCGCTCGCCTTCCGTACGCTCGCGGAGCACGATCCCTCCGCCGCGGCCACCGCGCAGCGGCACGCCAAGGAGGCCCTCAAGCTCCGGGAGAACGGCCGGCAGCGTTCGAAGATCTTCGACTACATCTCGCTCGCCTCGGCCTGCTTCATCGCCGACGACCCCGAACAGGCCGACCGCTACGCGAGGCTGGCCCTGGTGTCGATGGGGGAGACCTCCTCGCACCGCACCTGGGACCGGCTGCGCGAGATGTACCGGCTCACCGGCCAGTACGCGGGCTACGCGAAGATCGAGGACCTGCGCGAGGAGATTCAGCTGGCTCTGCCGAAGAGCCCGGCCAGGAGGAGCAGGACCTCGGAGATCTGACCGAACTGGCCGAACTGGCCGAACTGGCCGAACTGGCCGAACCGATCAGGACGTACGCCTACGAACCGATCCGGGCGACCAGCACACACGCGTCGTCCTCGCGCTCGGTCTCACCGAACTCCTCCACGACCGCCCGCACGCACTCCTGCGCGCTGCGCGCCACGGCGAAGCGCGGTGCGAGAGCCAGCAGCCGGTCGGGCCCGCCCGTCTCGCTGAACTGCACACTCCGGGCCGACAGTCCGTCCGTGTGCAGCACCAGCACATCACCGGGCCGGAGCTGTTCCTCGGCCTGCCCGTACGTGGCACCGGAGGTCGCCCCAAGCAGTACGCCCTCCGGCGGTGCCAGCGCCCGCCCCGTCCCGCCGCGGAACAGCAGCGGGGCGGGGTGGCCGGCCTGCGACCAGCTGAACGTCCGGGTCGCCGGGTTGTAGCGGCAGCACACCGCGCTGCCCAGCGCCGGCTGCACCGAGGTTTCGAGGAGCTGGTTGAGCCAGCCCATCAGCGGGCCGGGCTGAATGCCCGCCACCGCCATTCCGCGCAGTGCCCCGAGCAGCATCGCCATCCCGGAGGTGGCCGTCACACCGTGCCCGGTCAGGTCTCCGACCGTGAGCATCGACTGGCCGTCGGGCAGTTCGAGCGCGTCGTACCAGCCGCCGCCGATCAACGCGCTGCTGGCCGACGGCAGATAGTGCGCGGCCAGATCCAGCGCGCCCGGCCCGCCCTGCGGGAGTTGCACGGGGCCGCGCCAGGGCGGCAGTACGGCCTCCTGGAGTTCCACTGCGAGCCGGTGCTCGGTCTGCGCGATCTGCTGCTGGCGCTGAAGCGAGTCACGGGTCTCGCGCACCGTCCGCTGGCTGCGGCGCAGTTCGCTGACGTCGCGCAGGACCGCCCACATGGACGCGGTGCCACCGTCCTGGTCGAGCACCGGCTCGCCCATCATGTGCAGCGTCCGCACGCAGCCGTCGGTGCGCACGATGCGGAACTCACCGTCTATCGGCTTCCCGTCGACCAGGCAGTCCGTGACCATGGCGGTCAGCACACCCTGGTCCTCCGCGAACAGCATCGACGGCAGTTCGTCCAGCGACAGCGGACCGTTCTCCGGCGAGCGCCCGAAGATCTGGAACAGCTCGTCGGACCAGCTCACCTCGTCGTTGAGCAGATTCCACTCCGCGCTGCCCACCCGGCTGAGCAGAGAACCCTGCCCGGACCCGGGCGGCGTCACCGCGCCGGAGAGGGGTGGCGCCGCGGCCGTCTCCTCGGCGCGCGGGGGCGGCAGCCCTTCCTTGAGCTGTCCCAAGTGCTCGCCCAGATCATCGAGATGATGGACCGCCAGGTCGCACAGCGCCCGCTGCCAGCGGCCCTGCGCATCGTCGTCGTCCACCACGGCATCGCGGCGCACCGCGTCCACGCCTCCGCGCAGTCTGCGGGTCTGCGTGATCAGTGCGTCCAGGGAGCCGTGCTCCGGTGGCTGTGCGGCGTGACGGTCCGCGAACAGATGGGACGGCATCTCGTACTCCGATACAGGCGCGGTACGGCCAGGTCCGTCGAGAGGACCAGTGACGACTGTTGCACAGGCAGCGATGGCGTGTAAGGGATTCGGCAACACCCGTTACGGTGGTGCCTCTGGCATATGCCAAAGGACTTCCGGTGACCTTGCCCAACGATCCTGTGCCGCCTGGTCAGCCGACCGGAACCAGCGTGAGATAGGCGAGCCCGAGAATACCGCGATAGCCACGCAGCCAGGACGCACGGTGCCGGTCCAGCCGCTCCCGGGTCGCCGCTGCCGAGGGGTGATCGGCATGGCCGGCGAGCCACTCCTCCGCGGCCGCCTGGTAACCGGACTCGAACTCCTCCCATTCGTCGTTGTTCGCCGTCTCGATCCACTCCGGACGGAACCCGGCCTCGACCGCCGCCGCCACCAGACCGGCAAGGTCCTGATGGTCGTGCGCGCGGGCGTCGGGCCACATGGCGGCCAGTTCGGCGGGCGAGGGAGCGCGCTCCCAGAAGCCCTCGCCGAACAGGACCCGGCCGCCGGGCGCGACCATCCGGCGCAGGGCGCGCAGCGCCTCGGCGGTCTGACGCGGCGGCTCGGCGTCGCTGAGGGCCTGCCCGGCACCGACGCACAGCACCAGGTCGGCGGGTCCCCGGGCCGTATCACGGGCGGACTCCTCGGCGAACTCGACGCGTGCGGCGAGTCCGCGGGCCGCGGCGTTCTTGCGTCCGCGAGCCAGATCGACGGCGTCGAGGTCGATCCCGAGACCGGTGGCGCCGGGCGCGGCGTCGAGGATACGGAGCATCAACTCGCCCCAGCCGCAACCGATGTCAAGGACGGTGGCAGGGCCGCCGACGGTCGTGAGCCGCGTCGTGAGCGGCGTCGTGAGCCGGGAGACGAGCCGCGCGGCGCGGGCCTCGGAGAGCGGACCGTGGAAAGTGAGCCGGGAGAGCCGGGGCGGGAGGTCGGTGTCGGTCATGAGCGGGGACGCTAGCCGCCGGGCTCCCGGTGCGGACAGCGAATATCGCCGGCGCGCGCGCCACGCGCGGTGTCCGCCAGGCGTGGGCGGCCCGCTCATGGGGCAGAGACACGCTGGCGGCGTAAAGGAGAGCCGTCATCACCCGACAGGGGGGATCTCATGGGGCGGCAGACCGACTGGCAGTTCCTGGACGACCGCGGGCACCTGGCCGCGGCTGCGCGCCCACCGGTGCGGGTCGTCGCGTACATACAGGCGGGCGCGACCCTCTTCGACCACGGCATACGGCCGGCCGGTCTCTTCGGCTCCCTCCACGACGGCGACGGCCCCGACCCCGTGAAGGCGGGCTCGTTACCACTCGCGGACCTCGCCTATCTCGGCTCGGGCGGCGCACTCGACGCCGACGCGCTGCTGCGCGTGGCGCCCGACCTGGTGGTGGCCGTCACGTACGGCGGCGGACAGGTCTACGGCATCGACGCCGAGACGGCGAAGCACGTCGAGGAACGCGTGCCGGTGGCCGTCATCGACGTCGGCCCGGGACGCTCGCTCGGTGAACTGCGCGACCGGTTCACCGCACTCGCCCGCTCGCTCGGAGCGGAGGCGGGCCCGCCGGCCGAAGCGGAACTCGACCGCGCCACGCACCGGCTGCGGACCGCGGCCGACCAGGCCCCCGTCCCCCGCGTGCTGGCCCTCTCACCCGCCGGCCCGGACTCCGTCCACCTCGCCAGGCCACCGGCCTGGCCCGACCTGCGGGCGCTCACCGACCTGGGCGTCACGCTGGTGGAACCGGCACCGGGTCCCGGCACCGGCTGGTCCACGACCGGATGGGCCGACGTGGTGGCGCTGGAACCGGACATCGTGCTCACCGACGCCCGGGCGAACGCCGGCCCCGTCGAGGAGCTCCACGGCGTGCCCGACTGGCGCGCGCTCGAGGAGCGGGCGCGGTTGGTGCCGTGGAATCCGGAGGTCCCGTGCAGCCATGCCGCGCACGCGCGCTTCCTGCACACCGTGACCGATGCCGTCGAGGCGTCCGGGCGCGCCAGGTCCTGAGAGCGGGCCGCCGCCCGGACCGGCCCGACCGGGCCGGCCGGGACCGAAGAGTGCAAGGTCACAGTCGTCGACCCTGCTGAGGCGTCAGGGCGCTGGCCTAGCATGCGGGCATGACGGTCATGCCTGACGACGGGCTCTCCCTGGCCGCCGAATTCCCGGACGCGACCCACGAGCAGTGGCAGAGCCTTGTCGAAGGCGTGCTGCGCAAGTCGGGCGCCCAAGATGTCTCGGGGACGGCGGCCGAGGACGCTTTGTCCACTGCGCTCCAGGACGGGCTCTCCACCCGCCCGCTGTACACCGCGCCGCCCACCGGTGGCGGCGACCTCGGCTACCCCGGCTTCGCGCCGTTCACCCGAGGGGGCAGGCCCGAGGGCGGTGTCGTCTCGGGCTGGGACGTACGGCAGCGGCACGCCCGGCGCGACCCCGCCCGGACCAACGAAGCCGTTCTCGCCGACCTCGAGAACGGGGTCACCTCCCTGTGGCTGTCCGTGGGCGCCGCCGGTGTGCCGGTGTCCGGTCTGAGTGCCGCCCTGGACGGCGTCTACCTCGACCTGGCACCCGTCGTGCTGGACGCGGGAGCCGACTTCGACCCCGCGGGGCGCGAGCTGCTCCGGCTCTACGCCGAGCGCCAGGTGCCGGCGCGGGACGCACGCGGCAACCTCGGGGCCGACCCGCTCGGCCATGTGGCGCGTACCGGCCGGGAGTCCGGCCTGGACGAGCGGTCGGCCGCGGCCGCCGCCCTGGCCCAGCTGTGCCACCGCGACTTCCCGGGCGTACGGGCCCTCACCGTGGACGCGCTGCCGTATCACGAGGCCGGCGGGTCCGCCGCCGAGGAGCTGGGCTGCTCGCTCGCCACCGCCGTTGCCTACCTGCGGGAGCTCACCGCGGCCGGACTGTCCGTCGAGGCGGCCTGCGCACAGCTGGAGTTCCGGTACGCGGCCACCGCGGACCAGTTCCTGACCATCGCCAAGTTCCGTGCCGCCAGGCGGCTGTGGGCCCGGGTGGCGCACGCCTGCGGCGCGCCCGAGGCCGGTGCGCAGCGCCAGCACGCGGTGACGTCCTCGGTGATGATGTCCCGCCGCGACCCGTGGGTGAACATGCTGCGGACCACGGTCGCCGCGCTGGGCGCCGGAGTCGGCGGCGCCGACGCCGTCACGGTGCTTCCGTTCGACCACGCGCTCGGCCTGCCGGACGCGTTCGCCCGCAGGATCGCCCGTAACACCTCCACGATCCTGGTGGAGGAGTCGCACCTCGCCCGGGTCGTCGACCCGGCCGGCGGCTCCTGGTACGTCGAGCAGCTCACCGGTGAACTCGCCCGCGCGGCATGGTCCTGGTTCCAGGAGATCGAGCGGGCGGGCGGCCAGGCGGCCGCGCTGCGCGGCGGACTGGTGGCCGAGCGGCTGGCGAGCACCTGGGAGACCCGCTCCGGTGAACTGGCCCGCCGGCGCGAGCCCGTCACCGGCGTGAGCGAGTTCCCGAACCTGGCGGAGGCCCCCGTCGAGCGGGAGCCGGCACCGGCCGAGGAGGCCGGCGGCCTGCCGCGGGTCCGCCGTGACGAGGCATTCGAAGCCCTGCGAGCCCGCTCCGACGCCCATCTGGCCGCCACCGGAGCCCGCCCGCGGGTGTTCCTGGCGGCGCTGGGACCGGCCGCGGCGCACACGGCGCGCGCGGCGTTCGCCGCCAACCTCCTCCAGGCCGGCGGGATCGAGCCCGTGCACGATCCCGTCTCGGTCGACCCGTCGTCGGCCGCCGGGGCGTTCACCCGCAGCGGCGCCGCGGTCGCGTTCCTGTGTTCCAGCGACAAGCTCTACGCCGAGCAGGCCGGGCCCGTTGCCGGGGCTCTCAAGTCCGCGGGAGCACGCCGGGTGTTCCTCGCCGGGCGGCCGGGCGAACACCGCGAGGAGTTCCAGCGGGCCGGAGTCGACGCGTTCGTGTTCGCGGGCGGCGACGCGGTGGCTGTTCTCTCTTCCGTACTCGATGACTTGGGAGTGGCGTGATGCAGGCCGGTACGGAACAGCCGGGAGCGGTCCCCGACTTCTCCGGCGTCGAGCTGGACCCGGACGACGCCACGCCCGGCCAGGGTGCGGACCAGTGGCGTACGGCCCTGAAGGAGAGCACCGGCAAGGGCGAGGACGAGCTGGTGTGGCAGACCCCCGAGGGCATCGGGGTCAAGCCGCTGTACACCGGGCAGGATCTGGAGGGCCTCGACTTCCTGTCCACGTACCCGGGCATCGCGCCGTATCTGCGCGGCCCGTACCCGACGATGTACGTCAACCAGCCGTGGACGATCCGGCAGTACGCCGGCTTCTCCACCGCCGAGGAGTCCAACGCCTTCTACCGGCGCAACCTCGCGGCCGGACAGAAGGGCCTGTCGGTCGCCTTCGACCTGCCGACCCACCGCGGATACGACAGCGATCACCCCCGGGTCACCGGTGACGTCGGTATGGCGGGTGTCGCCATCGACTCGATCTACGACATGCGGCAGCTGTTCGACGGCATCCCGCTGGACCGGATGAGCGTGTCGATGACGATGAACGGCGCGGTGCTGCCCGTTCTCGCGCTGTACATCGTGGCCGCCGAGGAGCAGGGCGTACCGCCCGAGAAGCTGGCCGGGACCATCCAGAACGACATCCTCAAAGAGTTCATGGTCCGCAACACCTACATCTATCCGCCCCAGCCCTCGATGCGGATCATCTCGGACATCTTCGCCTACACCTCGCAGAAGATGCCGCGCTACAACTCCATCTCCATTTCCGGCTACCACATCCAGGAGGCCGGAGCCACGGCCGACCTGGAGCTGGCCTACACCCTCGCCGACGGCGTGGAGTACCTGCGGGCCGGGCTGGACGCCGGACTGGATGTGGACGCGTTCGCCCCGCGCCTTTCGTTCTTCTGGGCGATCGGCATGAACTTCTTCATGGAGGTCGCCAAGCTGCGCGCGGCCCGCCTGCTGTGGGCCAAGCTGGTCAGGCGCTTCGAGCCCAGGAACGCCAAGTCGCTCTCGCTGCGCACCCATTGCCAGACCTCCGGCTGGTCGCTGACCGCCCAGGACGTCTTCAACAACGTGACCCGTACCTGTGTGGAGGCGATGGCCGCCACCCAGGGGCACACCCAGTCGCTGCACACCAACGCACTGGACGAGGCACTGGCGCTGCCCACCGACTTCTCCGCCCGCATCGCCCGTAACACCCAGCTGCTGCTCCAGCAGGAGTCCGGCACCTGCCGGGTGATCGACCCTTGGGGCGGCAGCGCGTACGTCGAGCGGCTCACCCACGATCTCGCCCGCCGCGCCTGGCAGCACATCGAGGAGGTCGAGGCGGCCGGCGGCATGGCGAAGGCCATCGACGCCGGCATCCCGAAGCTGCGGGTGGAGGAGGCCGCGGCCCGTACCCAGGCGCGTATCGATTCCGGCCGGCAGCCCGTCATCGGTGTCAACAAGTACCGGGTGGACAGCGACGAGCAGATCGACGTGCTGAAGGTCGACAACTCCTCCGTGCGCGCCCAGCAGATCGAGAAGCTGCGCCGGCTGCGCGCGGAGCGGGACGAGGCGGCCTGCCAGGAGGCGCTGCGGGCGCTGACCGCGTCCGCGGAGCGCGGCGCCGGCCGGGACGGGGGACTGGAGGGCAACCTGCTCGCCCTCGCCGTCGACGCCGCCCGCGCGAAGGCGACGGTCGGTGAGATCTCCGACGCCCTGGAGAAGGTGTACGGCCGGCACGCCGGGCAGATCCGTACCATCTCCGGTGTGTACCGCAACGAAGCCGGCAGCTCGCCCGCCGTCGAGCGCACCCGGGGCCTGGTCGAGGCGTTCGAGACGGCCGAGGGCCGCCGGCCCCGCATCCTGGTCGCCAAGATGGGCCAGGACGGCCACGACCGCGGCCAGAAGGTGATCGCCACCGCCTTCGCCGACCTGGGCTTCGACGTCGACGTCGGCCCGCTCTTCCAGACCCCGGCGGAGGTGGCACGGCAGGCCGTCGAGGCGGACGTGCACATCGTCGGCGTCTCCTCGCTGGCGGCCGGGCACCTCACCCTCGTACCGGCGCTGCGCGAGCAGCTCGCCGCCGAGGGCCGGGAGGACATCATGATCGTCGTGGGTGGTGTGATCCCGCCGCAGGACGTCGAGACGCTCCACCAGGCCGGAGCCGCCGCGGTCTTCCCGCCCGGCACGGTGATCCCGGATGCCGCCCACGACCTGGTGAGCACCCTGGCCGCCGCGCTCGGCCACGAGCCGGCCGCTCCCGGCCACGAGCGGTGAGCCGATGCCACCCACCATCGACATCGACACCTATGTCAAGGGCGTGCTGGACGGTTCACGGGCGTACATCGCCCGCGCCATCACGCTCGTCGAGTCCACCCGGGCCGACCACCGGGAGCTGGCGCAGCGGCTGCTGACCGCGCTGCTGCCGCACGCCGGCGCGGCGCGCCGGGTCGGCATCAGCGGTGTCCCGGGGGTGGGGAAGTCCACCTTCATCGACGCGCTCGGCACCTTCCTCACGGGCCGCGGCCACCGGGTCGCCGTACTCGCGGTGGACCCGTCCTCCAGCCGGACCGGCGGCTCCATTCTGGGCGACAAGACCCGGATGGAGCGCCTCGCGGTGGACCCGGCGGCGTTCGTCCGGCCCTCGCCGACCTCGGGCACGCTCGGAGGTGTGGCGCGGGCGACCCGGGAGAGCGTGATCGTGGTGGAGGCCGCCGGCTTCGACGTGGTGCTCGTGGAGACCGTGGGCGTCGGCCAGTCCGAGACGGCGGTCGCCAACATGGTGGACTCCTTCCTGCTGCTCAGCCTCGCGCGGACCGGTGACCAGCTCCAGGGCATCAAGAAGGGTGTGCTGGAGCTGGCCGACGTGATCGCCGTCAACAAGGCCGACGGACCGCACGAGCGAGACGCCAGGTCCGCCGCGCGTGAACTCGCCGGTGCGCTGCGCCTCATGCATCCGGCCGACGCCGCGTGGACGCCTCCGGTGCTCAGTTGCAGCGCGCGGGAGGGCAGCGGACTGGACGCGGTGTGGGACCGGCTGGAGCAGCACCGGGCCGTACTGGACGCGAGCGGCCGGCTGGCCCGCAAGCGCAGCGACCAGCAGGTCGACTGGACCTGGACGATGGTCCGCGACCACCTGCTGGACCACTTGCGCGCGCACCCCGGGGTGCGCCGGCTCGCCCCGGAGCTCGAACAGCAGGTCCGCGACGGGGCACTGACCGCGACGCTGGCCGCCGACCGGTTGATCGGCGCGCTCGAACTGCCCGGCTGAGCGAACGCGCCGCCGCCCGCGGCACGGCCGTCGCGGCTGCGCGGCGGCCGGTGCCGGGTGACCATGGCAGAGGGGTTGTCATGCCACCGGGCCCGGCTGGAGGTCATACGGCGTATGGGCGTACTTCTGCCGGTCGTCTTCGCGGTGGCCGCGGCACTCAGCAACGCTTTCGCCACCGTGCTGCAGCGCAGTGCCGCGCTCACCGTGCCACAGTCCGAGGGTTTCCGGCCGGGCCTGCTGCTCGACCTGCTGAGGCGTCCGGTCTGGCTGGCCGGCATCGGCGCCGTCGTCGCCGCCGGCGTCTGCCAGGCGGTGGCCCTCGCGACCGGGCCGCTGTCGCTCGTTCAGCCGCTGTTCGTGCTGGAGCTGCCGCTCGCGCTGCTGGTCGCCTCGCTGCTGATGCACCATCGGCTGCCCCGCGCCGGCTGGGTGGCCGTGGCCTGCGTGGTGGTGGGCCTCGGGATCGCCCTGGCGGCGGCTTCACCGTCCGGGGAGCGTACGCACGTACCACTCGACCGGTGGATCCCCGCCCTGGTCCTCTGCGTGGCGGCCATGGCGGCTCTCGCCGTGGCCGCTCTGCGGCGGCCCCCGGGCCGGTTCCGTGCGGCGTGCCTCGGCGCGGCCACGGCCATCGGGTACTCGCTGACCGCGGCGCTGATGAAGGCCGCCACCCACATCCTGGACGACGAGGGTCTGGGTGCCTTTCTCACCGCGTGGCAGACCTACGCTTTCGGGGCGGCGGGCCTGTGCGCCCTGCTGCTGTTCGAACACGCGATGCAGGGAGGCCCCCTCGTGGCCTCCCAGCCCGCACTCACCCTGGGCGACGCGCTGGTGAGTCTGACTCTCGGCGTGACGCTCTACGAGGAGCACGTCCGGGCCGGCTGGTGGCTGCTGCCCGAGCTGCTCGGTGTCGGGCTGATCGCCTTCGGCGCGGTGGCACTCGCCCGGATGCCGTTCACGCAGTCCCTGGTCGGCGATCCCGAATCTGGGATAGATTCTCGTTTGTGAGAACTTCTGAGGGCCAGGTTTCTGAGGACCAGGTCGAGAGCCGACTGGCGAGCCGGCTCGCCGAGCTCCGGGTGGAGCGCGGCTGGTCGCTGGACGAACTGGCACGGCACACCGGCGTGAGCCGCTCCACGCTGTCGCGGCTGGAGCGGGCGGAGATCAGTCCGACTGCCGCGCTGCTGGGCAAGCTGTGCGCCGCGTACGAGCGCACCATGTCCCGGCTGCTGGCCGAGGTGGAGTCGGAGTCGCCGCAACTGGTCCGGTCCGACGGCCAGTCGGTGTGGCGGGACGAGGCGTCGGGCTTCATCCGGCGGTCGGTGTCGCCGCCCAGCCCCGGGCTCCGGGGCGAGGTCGTCGAGGGCGTCCTGCGGCCGGGCGCGGACATCTCGTACGACGGACCGCCCGTTCCGGGCCTGGAGCAGCACATCTGGGTGCTGGACGGCGAGCTTGAGGTCACCGCGGGGGACGCAGTGCACGCGCTCCGGGCGGGGGACTGCCTGCGGTTCCGGCTGTGGGGCCGCTCGCGCTTCCGCTGCCCGGGTCCCGCCCCGGTCCGTTACGCCGTGTTGATCGTCCAGCCCTGAGCCGGCCGCCGGGCCCCCGAAGGAGCACCCCGATGTACACCGTCACCCGCCTGTCCGCCGCAGGCTTCCGCGGCAGCGTGAGGAACCTCGCCGACCTCCTCACGGACGCCGTGGACGGCGGCGCGTCGCTCGGCTTCCTGTCCCCGCCCGACGCCCCCTTCGACCAGGACGCGGCGGCGGCCTGGTGGCTCGGCCTGCTGCCCGCGGTTGCCGACGGCAGCCTCACCGTCTGGGTCGCGGACGGCCCGGACGGCATCGCGGGGACCGTGAGCCTCGCCCTGAACCCCAAGCCCAACGGCCGGCACCGCGCCGAGATCGTCAAGCTGGTGGTCCACCGCGACGCGCGCGGCCGGGGCCTCGCGCGGGCACTCCTCGCCGCCGCCGAAGAGGCCGCCGTACACGCCGGAGTCACCCTCCTGATGCTCGACACCGAGACCGGCAGCGCCGCCGATCACCTCTACGGCGCCACCGGCTGGACCCGCTACGGCATCGTCCCCGATTACGCCGCCGACCCGGCGGGCGCCCTTCAGGACTGCAGCTTCTACTACAAGCGGCTCACCCGACAGCCGCCGCGGCCCCGGGACAGCCGCTACGAGACGTAGAGCGGCACCGGGTTGACCTCGGTGACCGGGTGGCCGGCCCGCTCGTGGATCCGCATCACCGCTTCCTTCGAGGGAGCCTCGGACAGGCAGTACACCGTTCCCGACTCCGGGTCCGCCCATGCCTGCTCGAAGTGCACCCCTTCCTCGCTCTCGATCGCGACGTCCGCGCGGTGCGCCGCCGAGAGCTGTTCGGCCGTAATGCCCTGCATGCCGTGGTGGACATCCATGTACTTCGTCATCGCCCGCCACCTCCGGTTCGTCGTCGGCCGGTTGCCTGTTTCCATGGTGCGCGCGCCACCGCCCAGGTGCGATCCGACAGCCCGATCACTCCCGCCGGACGGTGCGGAGTCGGTACGCTACCTGCCGGTAGCGCCGGAGAGACTCCGGTGGCGGGGCGGGCGAGGGGCGGAGCTCTCATGGCGGATCACGGCAGACGCCGGTTCCTCACCTATCTGGTCGCGGCACCGACGCTGGCCGTGGCCACCCGGTTCGGACTCGACGGCGTCGCGGCGCCCACCGCCCACGCCGTCGTACCCACGCCACCCGCTCCGGCCGATCTGGTCGACCTCGGGGACGTGCTGATCCTGGCCGGGGCGCCGACCGCCGGCATGCTGGTCCTGCGGATCGACGAGGACGGCCTCGTACGGTTCCGGCTGCCCCGCGAGGAGGTCGGCCAGGGGCTGACGACCGCCGTCGCGATGCTGGTGGCCGAGGAACTCGACGTACCACTGGCCCGGGTCCGGGTGGAACTCGACGACGCCCGGCCGGAGTTGCTGTTCAACCAGCTGACCGGCAGCTCCAACTCCATCCGCTCGCTGTACGACCCGGTACGGCACACCGCGGCGGCCGCCCGGGCCCGCATGGTCGCCGCGGCCGCCGAGCGGTGGGCCGTACCGGCGCGCGAGCTGGTGACCCGGGACGGCGCCGTCGTCGCACCGGACGGCCGCACCGCCGGGTACGGATCCCTGGCCGCCGCGGCCGCCGCGCCCGCCCTCGGCGCACTGACCGCCACTCCCAAGCCGGAGTCCGCGCACACACTCGTGGGCACCCCGACCTCCCGTATCGACGCGCGGGCGATGGTCACCGGCCGCCAGGAGTACACCCTCGACCTCGATGTCCCGGGCGCCAAGCCCTGCATGGTGCGCCGGCCGCCCACGCTCGGCGGCACCGTGCGGGCGGTACGCAACGAAGCCGCGGTCCGGGCCATGCCGGGCGTCCTCGACGTCGTCGTCATCCCGACGGGCGTCGCCGTGGTCGCCGAGACCTTCGGCCAGGCCCTCGACGGCAAGAACGCCCTGGACGTCGCCTGGGGTCCCGGCACCGTCGACTCGCTCTCCGACGACGGCATCCGCGCACGGCTCCGGGCGGCCACCGCGCCCCTGGTCGTACCCCCGCTCCTCACCGCCCATCTCGACGCCGAGTTCGATTTCGCCTTTGTCAGCCACGCACCGCTGGAGACCAACTCGGCCGTCGCGGACGTCCGGGCCGACCGGGCGACGGTCTGGTCCGGGCTGAAGTCGCCCATCGTCGCCCAGCAGACCATCGCGGCGGCCCTCGGACTGCCGGTGGACAAGGTCACCGTCCATGTCGTGCAGGCCGGCGGATCCTTCGGCCGGCGGCTGTTCTTCGACGCGGCGCTCGAAGCCGCCCAGGTGTCCAGGGCGAGCGGGCGGCCGGTACGGTTGATGTGGTCCCGGATCGACGACACGCGGCACGGACGGATGCGCCCCGCCACCCACCACAAGATCCGCGCCACCTTCGTGCTCGGCCAGGTGCTCTCCTTCGAGCACCGGGTCGCCGCCGTGGAGACCGACTTCCGGCACGGCCTCGGCGAGATCCTCACCGCGACCGCCGCGAGCCTGCCGCCGGGCATCGGCAACGCCGGTTTCGCGCAGACCCTCTTCCTGACGACGGTGAAGTCGCCCTACCACTTCGGCCTGACCACCCAGGTGCTCACCGAGGTGCCCCTGAAGATGCCCACCGCGTCGTGGCGTTCGGTGTACTCGGCCAACACGCGCGGGGCGGAGGAGATCGTCGTCGACGAGCTCGCCGCCAAGCTGGGCAAGGACCCGGTGGCGTTCCGGCGCGCCTTCCTGAAGACGGCCGCACAGCGCGCCGTGCTGGACAAGGTGGCCGCGGAGGGCGACTGGGGCCGGGACCTGCCCGCCGGCTGCGCCCAGGGCGTCGGCTTCCACGAGGAGTACAAGTCGCGTACGGCCTGCCTCGTCGAGATCGACGCGCGGGACCGCGCCCGTCCGCGGGTCACCAAGGCGGTGATCGCCGTCGACGTCGGCCGGCCGGTCAATCCGCGCGGGCTGGAGGCGCAGCTGCTGGGCGGGCTGACGGACGCCATCTCCACCACGCTCCGGGCCGGCTTGCACATCGACAAGGGGCTGCCGCTGGAGGGCAGTTACTCGCAGTTCCACTACGCGCGGCAGAAGGATTCGCCGCCCGATGTCCGGATCTTCGTCCTGCCCGCCACCGGCGAGCCGGGCGGAGCGGGAGAGCTCGGGGTGCCGGCCGCGGTCGGTGCGATCGCCAACGCCTACGCCCGGGCGACCGGCACCCGGCCCCGCCGGTTCCCGGTCGACTTCGACGTCGACTTCACCCCGTTCCCGCGCTAGCCAGGTCCTGGAGCCCGCCATGCCGTCCCACACCTTCACCGTCAACGGCCGGTCCGTCACCGTCGACGCGCCCGACGACCTGCCCCTGCTGTGGGCCCTGCGCGACCTGCTCGGCATCCGTGGGCCCAAGTACGGCTGCGGCATCGACGTATGCAAGGCCTGCACCAGCCATCTGGACGGTGAGGCGGTACGGCCGTGTGTCGTGCCGGTCTCCGAGGCGGCCGGCCGTGAGGTCACCACCATCGAGGGCCTCGCGGACGGCGAACGACTGCACCCGGTGCAGGAAGCATGGCTGGAGCAGGACGTCGCCCAGTGCGGGTACTGCCAGCCCGGTCAGATCATGGCCGCGGTGGCGCTCCTGAAGCGTACGAAGAACCCGACGGACGCGGACATCGACGCGATCGCGAACGTGTGCCGCTGCGGCACCTACTTCCGTATCCGTGAGGCGATCCGGAGCGCGGCGCGGAAAATGGCCTGACCGGGAGGTGTCCGGTCGGTCAGACCGGACGCACCGACGCGCGGACCGGGCGTCCCGGCTGGAGCGTGAGTCCCGTCCTGGGCGGGACATCCCCGGGACCGGTGTCGAGATGGAAGCGCCGGGCGAGCGTGGCCAGCACGAGCACGGCCTCCACCATGGCGAACCGCGCCCCCAGACAGGCCCGGGCGCCGCCGCCGAACGGGAACCAGGCATGGTCGGGCACGGCGGGCGAGGCACCGGCCGCCCAGCGTTCGGGCCGGAACGCCTCGGGGTCCGGGAACCAGCGGGGGTCGCGGTGCGTGCTCCACTGGCTGCACCACAGTACGGTGCCAGGCTTGACGGGCCGTCCGCCCAGGGTGGATCCGTCCTGGGCGATGCCGGTCATCAGCCATACGGGAGGGTAGAGCCGCAGGGTCTCCTTCACCACCTGCTCGGTCCAGGGCAGTCGGCCCAGATTGTCGAAGCACGGCGCGCGCCCCGCCAGTACTCGGTCGAGCTCCTCGGTCAGCCGGGCACGGGCGCCGGGATTGCGGGACAGCAGGTACCAGGCCCAGGTGAGGGTGGTGCCGGTGGTTTCGTGGCCGCCTATGTAGAGGGTGACCGCCTCGTCCCGGACCTCCTTGTCGGTGAGCGGCAGGCCGTCCTCGTCGCGCGCGGCCAGCAGCCTGCTCAGCAGGTCGTCACGCTCCTCGGCCATCCGGCGCCGCTCCCCGGTCACGCGCGCGACCTCGCGGTCGATGACCGCGACGGCGGCCTTCAGCCGGCGGCGGCCGGGGGTGGGGACCCGGGGCGGCAGAAACAGCGTGAGGCCGCGGAACTCGTCCCCGATCGCGCGCTGGGCGACGTCCATGGCCGGCCCGATCACGTCCTCGCGCCCGGCGGTGTCACCGCCGAAGAGGGTGCGTACGGCGATGCGCTGGGTGAGCGCCAGCATCTCCCGCCGTACGTCGATCTGTTGACCGGGAGACCAGGTCCCGGCCAGCTCGGTGGCGCATTCGGTCATCGTCCCGGCGTACGCGCGGACCTGGCGCGGGCGCACGGCTGGCTGGACCAGGGCCCGCTTACGGCGCCACGCCGGCCCCTCCGAGGTGACGACGCCGTCGCCGAGTACGAGCCTGAAGGCCCAGCCGAGTTCGGGATGGCGGAAGACGGTCTCGATGCCGGTGAGCAGCTCCCCGATGTGCTCGGGCCGGGACAGGAACAGGGCGCGCTGCGGCCCGAGCCGCCACTCGACCACATCGCCGCGGCCGCGCAGCCGGGTGAAGAAGCCGAGCGGGTCGCGCGCGAAGGCGGGCAGGTTGCCGAGGCCCGGCAGCCTGCGGGGGCCGCGGACGGGCGCGGTGACAGGGGGTGTTCCCGTGGTCCGAGAGGTCATGGCCCCCATCACATCGCGGAACCGCGGCCGCCGCCAGGGAGCGTCGGCGCGGCGGCCGCGTGCCCGTGCCGAGACAGCGGCCCGACTGCCCAACAGGCGGGCCGCAAGCCTCCGTTGCCGCTGTACCGCTGTACCGCTCACACCTGTGTGCTGCTCACGGGCTCCTGGACCTCCGACGACGAGCGGCGCCCATTCACCGCCCGGCGTCTTCGCAACCGGGTCACCACCGGCTCCGTCCAGCGGGCGGCCAAGGGCCCCAGGACGACCAGGATCAGTACGTACGCAGTGGCGATCGGCCCGATCTGTGGCTGGACGCCCACCGCCAGCCCCGCGATCACGATGGAGAACTCGCCGCGTGCGACGAGTGTGCCGCCCGCCCGGAGCCGGCCGCGGCGGCCGATGCCCGCGCGGCGCGCCGCGTACCAGCCCGTGAAGATCTTGCTGACCGTGGTGACGAGCGCGAGTGCCAGCGCGGGCAGCAGAACCGGCGGGATCGCCGCGGGATCGGTCGACAGCCCGAAGAAGACGAAGAACACCGCGGCGAACAGGTCCCGGAGCGGGGTGAGCAGCTTGCGCGCCCCTTCGGCCACTTCGCCGGACAGGGCGATCCCGACGAGGAACGCGCCGACCGCCGCCGAGACCTGGAGCTGCTGGGCGATCCCCGCCACCAGGACGGTCAGCCCCAGGACGACCAGCAGCAGCATCTCCGGATTGTCCGAGGAGACCGCGCGGCTGATCAGCCGCCCGTGCCGGAGCGCGAGGTAGAGGACGACACCCACCGCGCCGAGCGCGATCAGCAGGGTGATGCTGCCGCCGGCCAGCCCGACCCCGGCGAGCAGGGCGGTGAGCAACGGCAGGTACACGGCCATGGAGAGGTCCTCGATGACGAGGATGCCCAGGATCACGGGGGTCTCGCGATTGCCGAGCCGGCCCAGATCGGTGAGGACTTTGGCGATGACCCCGGAGGAGGAGATCCAGGTGACGCCGGCCAGGGCGACCGCGCCCACCGGCCCCCAGCCCAGGATCAGCGCGGCGACCGCTCCGGGCAGCGCGTTGAGGACGAAGTCGACGGCGCCGGAGGGGTACTGGGTTCTGAGGCTGCCGACGAGTTCGGAGGCGCTGTACTCCAGGCCGAGGAGCAGGAGCAGCAGGATCACACCGATCTCGGCGCCGACGGCCACGAAGTCCTCGCTGGCGGCCAGCGGCAGCAGCCCGCCATGGCCGAAAGCGAGACCGGCGAGCAGGTAGAGGGGTATCGGGGACAGTCCGATCCGGCCGGCGACCCGGCCGATCAGGCCCAGGGCGAGGATGATCGCGCCGAGTTCGATCAGCAGCGTGGTCGTGTTGTGCACGGTCAGCCTCCGGTGACGATCTCGCTGAGCGCGTCGACGCCCTCACGGGTGCCGACCACGACGAGCGTGTCGCCGGCGGCGAGCCGGAAGTCCGGCCCTGGGGACGGATGGGCTCCGGTGCGCCGCAGTACCGCCACGATGGAGGCGCCGGTACGGGTACGGGCCCGGGTGTCGCCGAGCAGCCGCCCGGCGTACGGCGACCGGACGCCGACCGGGACGTGTTCGGTGACCAGGTCGATGACGTTCGTCCGGACCGCTTCGAGCGGGGCCGGGTCGATCAGGTGCGCGAGAGCGGTGGCCTCGTCGGACGACAGCGGAACGGACAGGACGCAGGCGTCCGGGTCGTCGGCGTCGTAGAAGCCGAGGAAGCGCCGGCCGTCGTGGTGGACGACGACGGATATGTGGCGTCCGGTCTCGGTGGTGAAGTCGTACTGCGTGCCGACGCCCGGCAGAGAGGTTCGGCGGGTACCCATGACAGCCTCCCGGGACGGTCGGTGCGGCGTGGCGTGGCTGCTTGCTGTGGCGGCTCGCCGTGGCTGAGCGGCGTTTTTAACTTATCATTACCTTACGGCGAGTTGCCGCGCCGTGATCATGCCGGCGGAGGAACGCACCATGAACGCAAGCCGGACCGGCACCACCCCGGGCAAGACACGGTTCGACCACATCTACAACGAGCCGGACCCCCGCGCGTACTTCCGCCGCCTCGCCCCGCTGGAGTACGAGATTCCGCACCACGCCCAGCCTGTCTTCCGCCGCACCCGGCAGCAGCGGGCGGCGGAGGCCGGCACCGACGGTCCCGTGACCGTCCTCGATCTCTGCTGCTCGTACGGCATCAACGCGGCCCTGCTCAACCACGACCTGACCCTGGCCGACCTGTACGCGCACTACGCGGACGACCGCGTGCGGGCACTGACCACGGCGGAACTGATCGAGCGGGACGAGGAGTTCTACGCTGCACACCGCCGGGCGGACGCGACGCCGGTCGTCGGGCTCGACACCGCCGACCGGGCGGTCGGCTACGCACGGGCCGTCGGCCTGCTCGACGAGGCGTACGCGGAGAACCTGGAGGAGCTGCCGCCGAGCCCCGGGCTGCGGCGCGCGATGGCGGGCGTCGGGCTGATCACGGTCACCGGAGGTGTCGGTTACATCACCCGGCGCACCTTCGAGGCGCTGCTGCGGTGCGCGCGGCTGCCCCTCCGCGTGAGCGCGTTCGTCCTGCGTACGGTCCGCTACCAACCGGTCGTGGAGTGCCTGGACTCCTTCGGCCTGATCACCGAGACGGACCCGTCCCGCTGTTATCCGCAGCGCCGGTTCACCAGCGGCCGGGAGCAGCGCAACGCCCTCAGGGCGGTCCTGCTCGCCGGCGAGGACCCGGCCGGACTGGAGACCGAGGGCCGCTACTACGCCCGGCTGTACGAGTCCCGCCCCCGCGAGACGTGACCGAACTGCCACGATAT
Organism: Streptomyces mabaensis; assembly: GCF_053763515.1. NCBI lineage: Bacteria > Bacillati > Actinomycetota > Actinomycetes > Kitasatosporales > Streptomycetaceae > Streptomyces > Streptomyces mabaensis. Next base: position 90,763 of record NZ_JBSOPZ010000012.1, on the reverse strand, counting down.
GCCCGCTGTTTGGCGTTGTTCGGCGTTGTTTGACGGCGCGCACCGGGGCAACACGGAGGGCGGCAGCCCGCTGCGTGCGGGGTCGTTCACCGGAAGGCGTGCCATGTCCACCGGCGTCATCATCATCCTGCTCGTCGTCGCGGTTCTCGTCCTCGCCGTGGCCGTCGCCCGGCCCTTCGTTGCCGGCCGTGGCGGCGGAAGCGGCCGTGACCTGCGCCGCCGCTTCGGACCGGAGTACGAACGGACCGTGACCCAGCACGACGGCGACACGAAGGCGGCCGAGAAGGAGCTCGCCGAGCGCCTCCACCGCCACGAGAGCCTGGAAGTACGGCCGTTGGCGAGCGAGGCGCACACCCAGTACGTCGCCGCGTGGGCGGGTGTCCAGGAGCAGTTCGTGGACTCGCCCGCCCGGGCGGTGGCCGATGCGGACCGGTTGCTCGGCCGGCTCGCGCGTGACCGCGGCTTCCCGGACGACTCCCACGACACGCAGGTCGCCGCACTCTCCGTCCATCACCCGCACCACGTCGACGGTTTCCGGCGGCTCCACATGGCCGCCCGCCGGGCCTCCGAGGCGCAGGGGCAGGCGCAGGGACAGGAGCACGGGGAGGTCGGGACGGAGGAGCTGCGCGAGGTGCTGGTGGGCGCCCGCGCGCTCTTCGAGGAGCTGGCCACGACCGAACGTACGGACAGCGAGCACAGCCGGCCCGCGGCGCGTGCCGCCACCGGCCGGCGCAACGCTCCGTGGGCCGCGCTGCGTCGCCGCGACACCGGCCGGTCGGCCGGATGATGGGCGGTCCGGGTGAAGGGTGAGCCGGTGTCGTGGGGTAACAGGGGTTAAGCCCCTTCACCGGGGCAGGCTGCGGTGATGGACAACGAGCCGCAGCCCGAGGGCGCCCATCCGGTACTGCTGTACGTGGACACGCTTCGCGCGCGTATGTCCCCGGAGGAGTTCGGACTGCTGATGAGGATGATCCGGCCCACCCTGGCCGCCATCTCCGCGCACGAGACCGGGACGATCGACATCGACCTCGGTGAGGACGACGCCAAGGTGACACCGGCGCTCAGAGACGAAGTGGCGACGGTCATCACCATCGCGCTGACCGGAAGGATGGACCAGCAGTTCGTCCAGGTCGACGTCGACGAGGCGGGGCACCCGGTCCGCGCCATGGTGGACGCCGAGACCGCCGACGACCCGGCCAAGCTCGAGGAGCTGCGGGAGTGGGCGCGCAGCCGCCGCGCGGAGGACAGCGAGCTGCGCGGAATCGCGGAGGCGAGCGGAATGGACGACGAGGATCCGTAGAGGGTGTCCGGGCGCTGTCCGGGCGACGGGCCCGGCGTGATCGGCCGGACACTTCTCTAGGGTCTGTCCGGCGGATCAGGGCCGGATAGGACGCGGCGTCTGGTGCGGTGCATCGCAAGGCGCCGGAGTGCCCTAATAGCGGAGCTATTCGGGCAGTTCGGCAACGCGGCGAGGTGCCGTGCCAGGCGTCGTGGCCCCGGCCAAGATCGGCCGGACAGGCCCTAGCCGACCGGGCGGGCCTGGACCGCCGCGCGGAGCTCCTGGTGTCCGCCGCTGGCGATCATCCGTACCTCCGCACGGTCGCTGATCTCCGCCTGCACGATCCCGGTCTCGTCCACGTAGACGGGATGGCCCCCCGGTCCCGTCCGGTCGCTGCGGCGCACGACCACCAGGTCCTCGCCCGCCGCGGCAGGGCGGTCCGTGCCACTGAACACCAGTTCGTAGGTGTTGCTCTGCCCCATGACTTCTCCTTCGGTCCCGTCGGGCCCCGTCCGATCGTATGACTCTTTACTCAAATGGTGCATTCGGGAGTTATTGGGGTGGCCGGATACCACTGCAAGGCCTATGAGGTGTCCGCCCAGCGGGCCGCCAGGAGCAGTGCGATGTCGTCGGGCCGGTCGGTCGCCTGCCGGGCCTCGCGGATCAGCCGGTCGGCGGTGTCGGTCAGCGGGGCGGAACCGACGCCGGCCAGCGTGCTGCGCAGCCGGCCGATTCCGACATCGATGTCCGCGCCCGCCTCCTCCACCAGCCCGTCCGTGTAGAGCGCCAGCACGGCGCCCGGTTCCAGCCCCAGCTCGGTGACGGGGTACCACGCCTCGGCGTCCACGCCGAGCACGACCCCGCCGGACAGCTCCAGCACCTCGGTCGTGTCGTCCGGATGCCGCAGCAGGGGCTGCGGGTGCCCGGCCCGTACGGCCCGCGTCGCGCCGGTGGCCGGGTCGAGGACGATGTAGCAGCAGCTCGCGAACTGGCCCGGATCGAGGCCGATGAGCAGCCGGTTGGTGCCGGACATCACCGCTCCCGGGTCGAGCCCGGCGAGCGCGAAGGCCCGTACCGCGCTGCGGAGCGACCCCATGGTGGCGGCCGCCGCCACACCGTGACCCTGCACGTCACCGATGACCAGGGCCAGCCCCCGGCCGGTGTCGATGACGTCGTACCAGTCGCCCCCGACATCCATGCCCTGCGTTCCGGGCAGATACCTCCCCACCGTGTCCACGTGCTCGACAACGGGCAGCCGGTGGGGCAGTAGCGCGTCCTGCAGACCGCGCGCCAGTGCCGCTTCCGTGTCGTAGCGCCGGGCCCGCTCCAGGGCCTGCGCGATCAGGCCGGCGAGCGCGGTGAGGACCGTGCGCTCCTCGGGACTGAAGCCGCGCGGCTGGTCGAAGCCGAGGATGCAGGAGCCGACCGGGCGCCCCGAGGCGATCAACGGCAGGAAGGCCCGGGCACCGAGATGGGCGTCCATGGGGATGCCCGGATAGGCGGCGGCCAGGCGTTCCATGGACTCGAAGAACAGCGGGCGTCCGGTGGTGAGCGTCTCGACGCCGGGCAGCCGGGCATCGAGCGCGACGCCGTCGAAGCGGTCGAGGAAGCCTTGCGGGAACCCGGTCTCCCAGGCCAGGTAGAGGTGCCGCTCGCTCAGTACGTAGATGGCCAGTTGCCGGCCGCCGAAGGCGGGCAGCAGCTCCTCGGTGACCACGGCGGACACCTGGCGCGCGGTGACGGCCTCCGTCAGGGCGATGGCCAGGGCGACCGGCCGGTACAGCGCGGCCGCTCGGTCCGTCACCGAACCCAGTCCGTCGCCGGGTCCGCGGACAGCTCCGGGCGCGTACACCGGCTGTTCCGCCGCGGTGACCGTCGCGGTCAGGCCGTCGTGGCCCGGGTAGAGCGACACCGACAGCCAGTCCGTCGGACCGCGGTGGGCCAGGAAATGCACGGATTCGTGGGAGAACAGCGCCGCCCGGAAGTGGTCCTCGTAGGCCGGGTGGGCGAACCAGGGCAGCACCTCCCACAGGACGTGTCCCGTCAGCTCGGGCCGGGCGCGCCCGAGCAGGGCGGCCGCGCTGTGGTTGAGGTAGGTGATCCGCCCGAGCCGGTCGAGGGAGAAGATGCCTTCCGGCAGCCGGTCGGGCGCCTCGGCGACGACCGGCCCGGTCCCCAGGTCCACCAGGTGGCCGGTCAGCCGGCGACCGGACCCGGCGCCGGGCGGCGCGCGGCGGCACGAAAGCTCGACCAGGTGCGCCTGGCCGTCCGTACCCAGCAGCCGCATCCTGCGCGCCACCGGCCGGGCGGACTCGGCCGCCCGCCGGGCCACGGTCCACAGCCCGTACACGTCCTCCGGCGCCACCCGCGCGGACAGGGCCTCGACCGTGCCGGGGAAACCGGCCGGGTCGGTGCCGAGGATCGCGTACAACTCGTCGTCCCCGGTCAGCGCGCCACTGTCGATCTCCCAGTGGAAGTGGCCGATCCGCACCTGCTGGTCGTTCACCGCGGGCATCTGGACCACAGCCGGCTCGCGGTCCCACGCGACGGTCCTGCCGTCCGCGGCGATCTCCGCCAGGGTGGTACCGAGCCGATGCGCGCCGTGTTCCATGCGACTCGCGTCGGCCTGCCCGACCGGGATCCCGGGCGTGGCCGGGCGCAGCGCCACCAGCACCCCGAATGTGTCGCGGCCGCTGGTCACCGGGCAGTAGAGCGAGCCGAACGGGAATGGCAGCCCCGCCATGAGCTGGGGGAAGCGCCGCATGGCCTCCTCGGCGTCGGCGAGGTGGACGGGCTTTGCCGAGCGGTAGGCCTCGGCCACCGGGAACGGCCGGTTCACGTGCATGCGCCACCAGGGGCGGAGCAGCGGTCCCGGCAGTCCGACGAGTACGGCCAGCCGCAGCAGGCCCGGGGTCCCGGAGCGCAGATAGACGCCGCCGGCGTATCCCCCCACGGCGTGAATGGCCTGTACGGCGGCTTGTGCGAGCACCAGGCCGAGTTCGTCCGGAACTCGGCCGCTGCTGTCCGCTGCCCCGGGCACCGCCCCGCTCGCGACCGGCGGGGTACGCCCGGCAGCGCCGTACCGGGTCACACAGCCAGGATGCTCCAGGCCGCCCATGCCCCGCACCTCAGAGCCCGAGACCCCATGGGGAGGCTTCACCCAGCGACACGGTGGGGGAGGGTTCACCCAGGGGTTGCTCGGCCCAGATGATTTTGCCCTCGGCCGTGTACCGGGTGCCCCAGCGTTCGGCGAACTGGGCGACGAGGAACAGCCCGCGTCCCCCCTCGTCCAGCGTGGCCGCCCGGCGCAGGTGCGGCGACGTACTGCTCGCGTCGGACACCTCGCAGACCAGGACGTCACCGAGCAGCAGCCGGACCCGGATGGGAGGGGCGCCGTACCGGATGGCGTTGGTGATCAGCTCGCTCAGGATGAGCTCGGTGGTGAAGGCCAGCTCGTCCAGACCCCATGCCGCAAGCCGGCGGGTGACGTCGGCCCGCACGGCGGCGACGGCCGCCGGGTCGGACTCCACGCTCCAGTGGGCGACGTGGTCGGAGTCCAGCACCCGGGTGCGGGCGACGAGCAGCGCGATGTCGTCCTGCCCGCGCGAGGGGACCAGGACGTCGAACACGGCCTGGCACATCTCCTGCGGGGGCCGTTGCAGGCGGGCCGGCTCCCGCAGGGCGAGGCGCAGCTGCTCCATCCCCTCGTCGATGTCCCGGCCGCGTTCCTCGACCAGTCCGTCGGTGTACAGCACCAGGCTGCTCCCCGCGGGCAGCCGCAGCTCGGTCGCCTCGAAGGGCATGTTCCCGGCGCCCAGCGGCGGCCCCGCGGGCACGTCGGGGTACTCCACCGAGCCGTCGGGCCGCGCGAGCGCGGGACCGGGGTGGCCCGCCCGGGCGAGGGTGCAGTGTCCCGAGGCGGATTCGTAGACCGCGTACAGACACGTGGCGCCGGTGACCTGCCGGCTGTCGTCCTCCGTGGCCTCGCCCTCGTCCATCGCCGTGACGAGATCGTTGAGGTGCCCGAGCAGTTCGTCCGGTGGCAGATCGAGCGCGGAGAAGTTGTGGACGGCCGTGCGCAGCCGGCCCATGGTCACGGCGGCGTGCAGGCCATGACCGACGACATCGCCGATGACGAGCGCGACGCGGGCGCCCGGCAGCGGAATGACATCGAACCAGTCGCCGCCCACCCCGGCCTGGGCGGGCACATAGCGGTGTTCGACCTCCAGCGCGCCGGTCTCCGGCAGCGTGTGGGGGAGCAGGCTGCGCTGAAGGGTGACCGCGGTGGTGTGCTCGCGGGTGAAGCGGCGGGCGTTGTCGATACTCAGCGCCGCCCGCGTGGCCAGCTCCTCGGCGAACGACAGGTCCTCCGCCTCGAACGGGACAGAATCCTCGGCCCGCCAGAAATTGACCATGCCCAGGACGATGCCCCGCGCCCGCAACGGCACCGTGAGCAGCGAACGGAACCCGTCCTCCAGCGCGCTCTGCGCCCCGGGCGGGTCCTGCGCCCGCCAGCCCTGGGCGGTGGTCAGGTCCGCCTCCAGCACCGCGTGGCCGGAGTCCAGCCCCGCCTCCATCGGCGTACCGGGCACCACATCGATCACCGTGCCGGCCGGGTCCAGCGCGGAGATCTCCCGGATACCCCGCACGGCGGTGCGCCGCATCCGGGTCGCGGTCCCGGCCGGCTCCTCGCCGTGCAGTACGGGCTCCAGCAGCTCCACCGTGACGAAGCCGGCGAACCGCGGTACGGCCACCTCGGCCAGTTCCTCGGCGGTCCGCACCACGTCGAGCGTCGTCCCGACCTGGACCCCGGCGTCGTACAGCAGTTGCAGGCGTTCCCGGGCCACCTCGGCGCGTCCGGCCAGCGCGCGCAGCTCGGTGGAGTCCCGCAGCGTCACCACACTGCCTCCGAGCCCGCCGTGTGGCTGGGTGAGCCGCACATTGACCGCCAGCAACCGGTCCCCGGCCAGATGCACCGCGTCGGTCACGGCCGCGCCGCGGGTCAGCAGGGCGGCGGTCTCGGGCGCGAGCCCCAGGTCCTTCACGAGGCGTTGCTCGGCGTCGGAGGGCAGGTCGAGAAGCCGGCGTGCCTCGTCGTTGGCCATCAGCAGTACGCCGTCGCCGCCGACGATGAGCACGCCCTCGCGCACGGCGTGCAGCACCGCCTCGTTGTGTTCGTACATCCGGGTCATCTCGGCCGGGCCCAGGCCGTGGGTCTGGCGCCGCAGACGGCCGCTGACCAGAGCCGCTCCGACGGTGGCGAGGGCCAGAGCGCCGATCGTGACGCCGAAGAGCAGCGGCAGCTGGCGGTCCAGGATGTCGGCGACATTCCCGATCTCGATGCCGGCCCCGACCAGGCCGACGACGTTACCCGCACGGTCCGTCACCGGGGCGATCGCCCGTACGGCGTCGTTGGGGTCGCCCGTGAAGACCTCCGTGAAGGACTCGCCCGCCAAGGCCCGCCCGAAATCGCCCTCCGCCCGCTTGCCGATCAACTGCAGATCGGAGTCGGTGTACCGGACGCCTTCGGTGGTCATGACGGCGATGAAGTCGACATGCGAACCCATCCGGGCGCCCTCGGCGAGCGGCTGCAACTCGGCGGTGGGATCGGGCGAACGGAGCGCCGCCACCAGGCCGGGAGCGTGGGCGAACGATTCAGCGGCGGCCAGCGACCGGTTGCGGGCGTCCCGCACGCTGTCCGCACGGGACTGGAGGACCAGCGCGATGGCCGCGGCGGCGACGAGCAGCACCACGAGCACCACCTGGAGGCCGAAGACCTGGGCGGCGACACTGCGCCGCAGACCCCAGCGGGCAGGGTGAAGCTCAAAACGCCGGAAAAGCTCCATCACCTCTTATTTCTAGCACCGCACTCGGGGTCCCCCTCACCGGGCGCCGCGCCGAGGCACCGTGGGCGACGTACCGTGGAACCGGGACCGAGACGCGAGGAGGCTCCCATGCCCGAGCCTGACGGAGGAACCACGCCCGACAGCGTGCTGCACACCGGGTCGGAGCACCCGGTGGACCCGGAGGACCTGGTAATGCTCTCCGGTCGGGAGCCCACTCCCGAACTGCTGGAGAAGGCCCGCCTGGCTCTCGAGAAGGACGGCGCCGCGGCCGTCGAGAAATACCTGCCGTAGACCTGCCGTAGACCGGATCCGTACCCCTGGCGCTGGGGAGTTCAGCGCAGCAGGGCGAAGGTCGCCCCCGCCACCAGGGCGCCCAGCGCGGTGCCTGCGACGACTTGGGCGGGGGTGTGGTCCCTGAGCGCGATCCGGGACCAGCCGACCAGGGCCACGACCGGATAGAGCGCGAGCAGCCAGGGGCCGTAGGTGAGCGTCAGGATGATGACGCTGCCCGACGACACCGCGGCGTGCACCGAAACCTTCCACGCCGTGGTGATCACCATGAGGACCACCAGCGTGGTCACCATCGCCGCGATGAGCGCGACCATCGCCGACGGCGCCCCGAGGACGCCCATCAGCAGGGTTCCGGTGACGACGGAGCCGATGATGAAGACCATGACGACCAGGCGCTGCTGCTTGACGCCGAGGTGACGGTCGGCCCAGGTGCCGCGGCGGATGCCGAACTTGATGAACAGTACGGGTATGACGGCCGCGAAGACGGCGCCGAAGAGCCCCCAGCCGATCCCCGCGAGGCCGTCGACGTGCCAGCCGACGAGCAGGGTCAGCGCGATGATCCAGTTCTTCGGTTCGAGGCCGTCGGTGACGAGCCGCGCGGGGCGCGACTCCGCCGGGCGGGGGCCGCCGGTCGCTGTGGTGTCGGTGGTCGTGGTCACTGTGGCGCGGTCTCCCGGTGGGACGGTTCCTGAGGGGGTGTGTGCTGCGGTGGCATGTCCTGCGGTGACATCTCCTGCGCGGACATGTCCGGTGCGGCGGACGCGAACTGCCGTACGACGTCGCCGCGGCGGGCGGCTTCGATCTGCCAGAGCCACCGTGCTTCGGCGTCGAGGTCGAGTCCGTCGCCCGACGCGGAGTCCCGCCGCTCCACGTCGGTCAGCGGCGCACGGCCGGCGAGCTTGGCGCGCCGGGCCGCCTCGACCCAGCAGGCGTCGGCGAGCGCCGAGTGCCGTCCGCCGGTGCCGGCCTTGGCGCCGGTGTCCTTGTGCCGGGCGGCCGCCTCCGCGCGGTCCCGCTGTTCGGCGGACACATACGGCTGGAGTGCGAGGATCGCGTCCCGGATCTCCACCACCCTGCGGTGCAGACGCATCTGGAGCTCCCGGCGGCGCAGTTCCTCGCCCAGGACCACTTCGGGGACCGCCGAGGTGAGGTCCGTCCACAGCGGGGCCAGTCGCCTGAGATAGAGCCACTGCCTGCCCGCCCGCCAGGCGACCCCGACGGCGGGGACCGAGCTGCCGATCAGGATCAGGCCGATGGCGAGGTGCTTCATCGTGTCGGTGGCAGCGCTGACACCGGCGTCGCTGCCGGCGTCGACGGCGCCGACGAGCCGGAGGACCAGGTACACGGCCCGGGTCAGCGAGTAGGCGACGCCAGCGGCGGTGCCGGTGCCCAGCAGCCGCAGCCCGGTGCGCAGCCAGCCCGCGCCGGCGTGTCTGCTGGAGCCCCAGAACAGCCAGGTGGCCGAGGCCATCGCGGTGCCCAGGTAGGTCAGCCAGACCATCAGGTAGACGGTCGCGGTCCCGGATCCGGTGCTGCTCTCGAAGAACTCCTCGGCCTCGGTCTCCCGGGGCATGAAGGTGAACAGGACGGTCAGCGCGAGCATGGTGGCGGCCGCGGCGCACAGCCGCAGCCGGGCACCGTTACTGCCTTCGGGGCGCGTGATCGCGTACACGAACTCCAGTACGGCGGCCGCGGCGGTGATGCCCAGGAAGTGCTTGAGGAGGGTCGAGAGGTTGTTCACGCCGGCAGCGCTGTCGATCGCGTACATCACCTCCGGCTTCCGCAGAGTCATGGACAGGGTCAGCGCGGCGAAGGCGGCCCACAGCGTGCGCTGCTTGGACGAGCGCAGCGCGGAGGGGCCGCGCCACAGCGCGACCAGCCACAGAAGGATCAGGACAGCGTTTTCCACGGGCACGCTCACGGGCGGGAGTTGCGGATGGGATGGCCGAGGGCGTCGTTCAGCCGGTCCAGGACCCCGGCGGCCTGGCCGGAAACGGTCGGGGCCTCGTCGGTGAGTACCCGGTCGCTGAGAATCGTCGCGAGGAGTTCGGCGTCCTTTTCCTCGCTGTCGCTGTAGCTGGTACGGCCGAGGATGTGCAGCACCTGCTCCAGGTCGATTTCGTCGTCCTCGTCCTCGTCCTCGTTCGCGTCGGCGCTCCCGGTACGGGCGCCGTCCGGCCCCGGACTCCCGGTCCAGACGCTCTCTCCGAGGAGCCGGCCGGCGTACGCGGGCTGCTCCGCGTCCGGCGCTCCGTGTCCGAGAAGCAGGTGGGCCAGTTCGTGCAGCACGATCTGCAGCTTGTGCAGGGCGCTGGTCGCCGGCTCGTAGAAGATCAGGTCCGCGCTGCTGGTGGCCACCCAGACCCCGCACGGCATGCTGCCGTCCGGAGCGCCCTCCAGGGGTACCAGGCGCAGCGGGCGGCCGCGTTGAGCGGCGATACGGGCGCAGAGGACGTCGAGATCGAAAGGGCGTGGTATGTCGAGAGTGGCGGCGACTGCCTCACAACGGGCGCGGCGGCGCGTCTTGTACATGCGATCCTCGTGGCCGATGCGCGGTCCCGCTCCGTCCCCCTCGAAGCCTGTCGCGAATGAATTCCCCCCAGCCCGGATCCTAGGTGACCGCACAGCTGTTCCTCAAGGCGGGTCCTCGCGGACTACCGCTGGGTTTCGGTCAATTCGCGGGCGGCGTGCTGCCGGGTGACTCGGGAAGGCCTTCGAGCCTGCGGGCCTGGTCGATCACGCCCCGGATCGCGCGGAGGCTGCCGACGGACAGGCCGTTCATCCGCACCGCCACGTCCCGTACATCACCGTTCTCCAGGACCTCGGCCAACTCCTGCTGGGCCCGGGTCAGTTCGACTCGCTCCTTGATCTTCTCCAGCTTGGCGTCGACCCGGCTGGCCACGGCGTCGTCGAAGAAGTACGTCACGGGAACACCGAAGAAGCCGGCGATCACGGTGAGGGTACTCACCTTCGGGTCGACGATCTCGCCCTTGCGGATCTTCTGGATGGTGGCGTGCGAGACCGTCGGACCGTCCGGTCCCGCCTTCTTCTTGATCCCCTCGGCGATCTCCATGTAGCTGAGCGGCCCCCGGTCCTGGGGGTGGATCGTGCCGATCAGATGGTCGAGCCGCTGCGCGATGGTGCGCCGGCTCGCCGGAGTCGCCCTGTTCACTCGGTCCCCCTTGCGGCCGACACTGCGGGTCGCCGACGGCGGCCATGTTCCCTCGGAGTTCATGTTCCCCCGGAGTTTACGAAGGAGGATACCCACCCCCTCACCGTAAAGTCTGCTTGACAGATGTGGAAGCCGCTCGGCATATTGCTCGTGGCCCGTAAAATAAAGTTGATGGGCGGCGGGGCGTACGTCACGGGGGTGCGTACGCCGCGCTGCCCACGGGGGGCGGGCCGAGGGGGGAGGCGCCCGGAACACCTGCGTGTTCCGGGCGCCTGCACATCCGGCGAGGGCCGGTCAGTGTCCGGAGGGCGGCAGGGTCTGTTCGGCCCAGATCGTCTTGCCGGCGTGTGTGTAGCGGGTTCCCCACTGCTGGGTCATCTGCGCGACGAGGAAGAGGCCCCGGCCGCCTTCGTCGTCGCTGCCCGCGTACCGCAGATTCGGGGAGGTGTGCCCCGAGTCCGAGACTTCGCAGATGAGGGTCTTGTCACGGATGAGCCGGACCTGGATCGGCCCCGACGCGTACCGGATCGCATTGGTGACCAGCTCGCTCACCACCAGTTCGGTGGTGAACACCAGCTCCTCGAGTCCCCACGCGGCGACCTGTCCGGCGGCCGCGGACCGGGCCCGGCCGACCACCTCCGGGTCGGCGGGCAGTTCCCACCCGGCGACATGATGGCCGCCGAGCACGCGCGTACGGACGAGCAGCAGCGCGGCGTCGTCGCTCACCGTTCCGGGCAGCAGGGTCGCCACCGCCTCGTCGCACAGCTCGTCCAGCGGACGCGTGTGCCGGGTGAGAAGCGCGCCGAGCCGGTCCAGCTCGTCGGTGATGTCCCGCTCGTGGGTCTGCACCAGGCCGTCGGTGAACAGTGCGATGAGACTGCCCTCGGGCAGTTCCAGCTCGACGCTCTCGAACGGCAGAACCCCGGTGCCCAGGGGCGGGCCGGCCGGGAGGTCGGGCAGCGAGACGGAGCCGGTCGCGGGCTCGACGACGAGTGGAGGGGGGTGTCCGGCCCGGGCCATCTGGCACCGTCCGGTCACCGGGTCGTACACCGCGTACAGGCAGGACGCGCCCAGTGCCTTGTCCTCCTCCGGCGCCTCGCCGTCGCCCGGGCCGAGAGCCGCCCGTTCGTGGGCGGTCTGCCCGATCAGGTCGTCCAGCCGGGACAGCAGCTCGTCCGGGGCGAGGTCCAGCTGAGCGAGCACGCGCACGCTCGTCCGCAGCCGGCCCATGGTCGCGGCGGCACTCAGGCCGTGACCGACGACGTCCCCCACGACGAGTCCCACCCGCGCCCCCGACAGGGCGATGACGTCGAACCAGTCTCCGCCGACGCCCGCCTTGTTGTCGGCGGGCAGGTAGCGGTACGCCACCTCGACCGCGGTCTGATACGGCAGGGTCTGGGGCAGCAGGCTGCGCTGCAGGGTGAGTGCCGCGGTGTGCTCACGGGTGAAGCGGCGGGCGTTGTCGATGCACACGGCGGCCCGTGCGGCCAGCTCGTCGGCCAGGTCCAGCTCCTCGGAGTCGAACGGGGCGGGATTCCGGTCCCGGCTGAAGGTCACCAGCCCCAGCGTCGCGCCTTCGGAGCGCAGCGGTACGACGAGGAGCGAGCGCATCGGGGCCGCCCCCTCCGCGCCGTTGTCGTTCGCCAGGCGCTCCAGCACCGGCCGGTCCGAGGACGCGAGGCAACGCGCCTGGGGGGAGTCCGGCGGATAACTGACGGGAGCTCCCTTCACGAGCGAGGTCCCGCCCGGATCCAGCACCTCGCCTCCGGGACGGTCTCCTGCCCACACCCGGATCATGGGGCTCGCCTGTGCGGGGCCGGGCGGGGGCTGCTCACCCTCCAGCACCGCTGCCCAGAGGTCCACCGTGACCACGTCGGCGAACCGGGGGACGGTCACCTCGGCGAGCTCCCGGGCGGTGTGGTCCATGCGCAGCGCGGTGCCGAGACGCTCGCCCGCCTCCACGAGAAGGTCCAGCCGCTGCTGGGCGCGATAGCGAGCGGTGATGTCCACCGTCTCCTCGCACGCGCCCAGCACCGTCCCCCGGGCGTCCTGCAGCCGGTAGTAGGAGCACGACCACACGTGGTCGTGCTCGGGGTCGAAAGGCGGCCGCCCGCGGTAGTGGAGGTCGAGGACGGGCTCACCGGTCTCCAGCACCCGGCTCATGACCTCCGTCAGGGACTGCGGGTACTCGGCCGAGAGGACTTCGGCGTGCGTCACCATGTCGTCGGGGCTCACCCCGATGTACGTGTATCCGGTGGTGCCCATCTCCTCGTAGAGAGCGGCGTTGGCCCACACCACCCGCAGGGCCGGGTTGTAGATGGCCAGACCGAGGGGCGACTCGGTGGCGAGCCCGCGCAGCATCGACTGCTTCGCCTCCCAGCGCTCGACGTCCGCCGCGTCGGCCATGACCAGCAGCCGGGCGGCCCCGCCGCCGGCGCGGGAGAGCGAGAACATGGCGGCGGCCAGGTCCACGAGGCTCCCGTCACGGCGCCGCATGCACAACTCGCCGCGACGGAGGTGCGCCTCCTCGCCGGCCGTGTCCTCGGTGAGGAGATCCCCGGGCTCGGGTGCCATGAGAGGGGCGAAGGGGTTTCCCAGCACCTCGCGCGGCGCATAGCCCAGCAGGTCTTCGGCCGCCGGGCTCCATCCAATGACCATGCCGTCGGCATCGAGGGCAGCCGTGGCCGCTCGCGTGACGTCGAGGGGGCCGCGGAGGTCGTCCTCGGCTGCGTAAACGGGGCGCATGGCACCTGCCTTCTCCGTCCTCTCATGATCAGGCTGCCGCTCTGACGGCACAACTGTGTCGGCGGCCACGATTTCGGGGCGGGCGGATATGGGTGAGGCGGCTGGACAAATACACGTACGGGCGGTTTATCATTCACCGAAGTGTGGAAGCCGCAGGCGAAATCCCGCGTCCCACACCCCTGTACTGCCCCGGCTGGTTCCCCCGTCCAGCCGGGGCTCTTACGTGCCCGGGCCGGCTCAGCCGACGACGGCAGTGACCAGGAACCGCACGGCGGTCACCAGCCCGACGGCCAGCAGCAGCATCACGAGCGCGCAGCCGGAGAAGAAGAGGAATCCCACCCAGCCGCTCTCCTCGGACTCGGCCTCGCCCGGCCTGCCGCGCCGGGGACGCTCGTACGCCAGGGCCCGGCCGGTCTCCCGCTCGGCCAGCTCCCGCAGCTCCCGCAGCCGTCCCGCGGCGACCGGGGTGGCCGCGGCCGACTCGGGGCCGACCCAGCGCAGTGCCCGCATCCGGTCCTCGGCATTGGCGAACGCGTGCTCGAAAGCCGCGGTCTCGGCCGGGTCGCGGTGCTCGCCGAGGTAGCTCCAGCGCCCGGCCTGACCCGTCTCGCCGAGCAGCCGGCAGACGGCGGCGAGCTGCTCCCGTACCTCCAGGTCCTGCGGAAACGAGGCCGTGAGACCCAGGAGCCGCTGACGGGCGCGGAGCACACTCGCCAGGTCTCCGGCGGCGGTTTCGGCGGCAGCGGTACGCAAGGTCGACTCTCTCGGCATGGCGTCCATGGTGCCGGGGAGGGCCTGCCGGGCGCGCCCGAATTACCCGGACGCCTCAGCGGGGCGACGGGTCCGCGCAGAGACCGGCGACCAGCGCGAAGAACGCCTGCTCGTTGCCCGCCAACTCGGCGTCGCGGAGCGCCTGATCCGCCTCGGCCACCGGAACGGCCAGTATCCGCATGGACGTCGGGGTCGTCACCGGACCGTCGAGCACCGCACGAGCGGTCCGCAGCAGCCGCAGGTACGCCTGAGCCGCGGCGATTTCATGGGTGGTGGCGATCATTTTGGCTCCCGTCGGGAAGAGTCTGGACCTCCAGCTTCCCTGCCGGGTCTGACAACGCGCCTAGGGCCGCAGTTGTCCGGAACGGACGAGTCCGGTTCAGCTTCGGCGGCCGGTGCGCGCCCGGATGACCGCTTCCCGGTGCCGGCGCATCGGCACCTCGCGGTAATCGACCCCGTCGACCGGCCTGACGTGCGTGGAGGGGACGTCGAACTCGACATCGGCCGGCTCGCAGACCTCCCTGCCGCCCAGCTGTACGGTCGACCACAGCGTCACCGACACCCGGTACATCCAGGCGCCGGTGTTCGCCTGCCAGCGCCGGTGCAGCCTGCCGACGAGCTCCTGGTCGTCGTACAGCACGATCGTTACCGGGGGAGTGGGCGGTGCCGACGGCACCTCCCCGTCCGCGAGCGCCGGCCGTTCCTCGCCCATGGCGCTCACGCCGCCCGGTGCCGGAGGCGCAGGGCGTACGGCCGGCCTGGGCAGGGAGAATCGCACGTCGTCACCCTGGAATCGTACCCCTGTTCGAACATGCACTCGGATGCCCCGCTCGTGGGTCACACGGCGTGGGCGGCGTCGTTGGTCCCGGGGAGCGACCGCCCACCAGGGCGGATCGCCGGCCGACCTCACACCGGAGCCGCCCGATGAGCACCGCATTCCGTACCGCAGTCGCCGCCGGCACCCTGGCCACGGCGTCCCTGCTGGGCGTCGCTGCCCAGGCGCACGCCGAGCCGGGCCCCGCCGGGGAGCACGAAAGGGTCGGGGTGATGCAGGACGACCGGATCGACATCGCGAACACCCTGGCCCGGACGGGAAAGCTCCTCGGCACGAAGCCGTAGGTAGCACCCGGAAAACCGGTTGGCGCGTGCCCCCTCCGCTGCTCCACTGGCCGGATGGATCACGACAAGGTACTCGCCCTGTTCGACCGGCAGATGCGGCGGGACGCTCGGCCCGATGCCCCGGGGGCACGGGTCGAGCGGGCCGGCGGCCTCGTCCGCCAGGTCGGCGCCGACGCGGACGGCTGGAATGGCGTCCTCTGGTCGGATCTGGACCGGGCCACGGCGGACGCGGCGATCTCGGAGCAGGTGCGGTACTTCACCTCGCTGGGACGCGCGTTCGAATGGAAGCTCTATGCCCACGACCGGCCCGGCGACCTGGCCGGCCGGCTGCTGGCGGCCGGATTCACGCCCGAGGAGGAGGAGACCCTGATGGTCGCCGAGATCAGTGACCTGCCGATGGCTGCCGAGCTGCCCGAGGGTGTCCGCCTCCGTCCGGTGACCGGTCCGGCCGATGTCGATCTCGTGGCGGACGTGCACGAGCAGGCCTTCGGTACGAGCAGCTCCGGGCTGCGGAACAGGCTGCGCGCGCAACTGGCCGGCAGTCCGCAAACCGTCAGCATGACCGTGGCGATGGCCGACGGCCTGCCGGTCTGCGCCGCGCGTATGGAACTGCACCCGGGTACCGACTTCGCCGGCCTCTGGGGCGGCGGCACCGTGCCCTCCTGGCGGGGCAGGGGTGTCTACCGGGCCCTGGTTGCCCACCGGGCCCGCATCGCCGCCGACCGCGGCTACCCGTACCTCCAGGTCGATGCCTCCAGCCGGAGCCGTCCGATTCTGCGCCGGCTCGGATTCGTACCGCTGGGTGTCACCACCCCCTACCGCTACCGGTCCGGCGCGGATCGGTAATACTCGTTGTATGACTTCGGCGATTACAAGCGGGACTGCGGGCGGGCGCGGTGGGTCGCGCGGTGGGTCGCGCGGTGGGTCGCCCGGTGGGGCGCCTGTCATCCGGCGGGCTGTCGCGGGGGATGCCAAGCGGCTCACCCGGCTGGTGCGGACCTCCGGCGCGTACGAGGGGGCGTACGCCCCGATGGTCGCCGGGTACCGGGTCGGGCCCGACTACATCGAGACCCACCAGGTCTTCGTGGCCGTCGGCTCCGACGGCCTGGTGCTCGGTTTCTACGCGCTCGTCCTCACCCCGCCCGAGCTCGACCTGATGTTCGTCGCCGATGCCGCCCAGGGGCTCGGTATCGGCCGCCGCCTCATCGCGCACCTGACGACCGAGGCGCGCCGCGCCGGGCTCACGAGCGTCCGGATCGTCTCCCACCCGCCCGCCGAGGGCTTCTACCGCAGCGTGGGCGCCGTCCCGGCCGGCACGGTGGCCGCGAATCCGCCCGCGGTGATGGGGGACCGGCCGGAACTCATCCTTCCGGTGGGCGGCCCGCTGCCGTGAGCAGTCGCACGTACGGGTGTTGTGGCCGGGAACCGCGATACCCCGGGCCGTGACCGGGTACCCGAGCAGAGCAGACCGCACGTGCCGGCCGAACGGGGAGCGCCCATGAGTACCGAACTCCAGGTCGTCGTCGTGCTCCTGGTGGTCCTGGCCGCCGTCACGCTCGGATTCGTCATCGCCCTGGTCGTCCGGCTGGTACGGGCACGCGGTGAGCTGCGCCGGGCCGGCGTGCCCGCCGGAAGCCGCTGGGCGTTCTGGGGTGCGCTGGCCTACGTGGTGCTCCCGGTCGACCTGCTGCCGGACCCGGTCTTCCTCGACGACATCGGCGTCCTGCTGCTGGCCCTGAGGTCGCTGCACGCGACGGCGGACCGGGAAGGCGCCTCACCGTCCGCGCTTCGGTGACGCCCACCGACGACGCGGGCGCAGCCGACGCGCGCTCAGCCGGCCGGGCATGGAAGCGCGCGCACGGGGCAGCCGGGTGGGAGCGACCGGCCTGCCCGCCGAAGTGAGGAGTCCCACCGTGCTGTTGGCCCACCCCGTCATCCTGAGGAACCTCGTCCAGCGCTACCAGTCCCTCGCCGAGCTGCACGCGGACGCCGGAACCCCTGCGAGTCGGCGGGAGTTCCAGGACGTCGCCTACCTGCTCTGTGTGGCGACCGGGACGAGCGACGTCAGTGCCGCGCTGATCGCCGCCCGTTACCGGCTTCCCGGCGCCCGGACGGGCGACGACTCGCTGCTCGGCGGCGCACCGGAGCGGGTCGTCTGAACGGCCGGCCGGCCACGCGCGAGACCGGCGGGTCCGCCGCCCCGCGGACCCACCGGCCTGTTCAGCACGTCAGCTTCAGAAGACACTCACGCCGTACGCGCTCAACGCCTCGGTGACCGGCTGGAAGAACGTGGTGCCGCCGGAGGAGCAGTTGCCGCTGCCGCCGGAGGTCAGACCCAGAGCGGTGCTGCCGGAGAACAGCGCGCCGCCGCTGTCGCCGGGCTCGGCGCAGACATTGGTCTGGATCATGCCGTAGACGACGTCCCCGCCGCCGTAGTTGACGGTCGCGTTGAGGCCGGTCACGCTCCCGCCGCGCAGGCCGGTGGTGCTGCCGCTGCGCTGCACGGACTGTCCGACGTAGGCGTTGCCGGCGCTCGTGATGTCGCGGTAGGAGCCGTTGTACAGATAGACCCTGCCGTCGGCGGCCGAGGCGTTGGAGTGCCGGATGATGCCGTAGTCGTTGTTGGGGAAGCTGGATCCCGCCCTCGACCCCAGGAGCGTGGTCTGGGACGAGTTGGTGTACCAGGTGCTGCCGATGTTGGTGCAGTGGCCCGCCGTCAGGGCGTAGTACGTACTGCCGCTGCGGACGTTGAAGCCGAGCGAGCAGCGGCCGCCGCCGGCGTAGATGGCCTGGCCGCCCGCGATGAGCTTGTTGAACGTGCCGGGCGTGCGCCGGATGTCGAGTGCGCCGGCCCGGTCGCCGGCGGCCTTTCTGAGCTCGGCCAGTTCGGCCGCGGAGACCGTCTCGTCCACCGTGACGACAAGCTTGCCCGTCGCCTTGTCCGCGTACCACGCGGTGCCGGGGACATCCGCGTCGAGCACGGCCTCGCTCGTCCGGGCGAGCTGCGCGGCGGTCGCCCGGGTGTTGTCGGGGGTCTCCGCGACAGCGGTGGGGGCGGCCAGCGCCGAGACGGCCAGAAGGCTCGTCGCGACGGCGAGCAGGGGGGGAAGCGCTTGATGTTCACTACATCCTCCGATGGGGGGGGCGGGGCCCGCTGGGTGGGCGGGTCCGGCGGCGCGGCGGCCGGGACGCGACGCCTGGCAGTGACGTCATGACCCTGACAAACCTTGCCGGTAGGAATACTCAACTCCGGTTCGATGTACGGCAAGATCGGCTTTCGGACGCTCTACGCGCGTCGAGTCGAGGGCCTGCGAGCCGGGCCCGTCGGCCTCCGCGGCGGGAGTCCGGGCCGCGTCCCGGAGGACCGAGGCGAGGCCCGGTGCTCGTTTGCTGGAGCACGGAAGGGTGAGACAAGTGGCGGAAGGTCCGCGTGAGTTGGGGGAGGCGCCCGACTCCCTTAACTGGAACGCCATTTCCCGTTTCCGCTGCTGAGCGTTCCTGTGATCCGGCGCTGTGTCACCCGCCGCGGCCCGCAACGGACATGCGCGGTTCTGGTGCGTGCGCGGTGGCTGGTGCACACGCGCCCGGCCGGCCGGCGAGACCGGGGGCCCGCCGGTCGGGGCCGTTGGCCCGGGCGCCGACGGACACCGTTATGCGTCAATCGCCACCGTTCGCCCGCCGGACACCGCTGTCCGGAATTCGACTCGCGGTTCTCGCGCCGTGTCGGATACCAACCCGAGGTTGACAGAAAGTGCAACTTTAGACACCGTGGCCAACATGAACGCATGGCCGGGACCCTCCGCTGAGCCCTGTTATCTGGACGAACGGTCCGG
Source organism: Streptomyces mabaensis (assembly GCF_053763515.1). Lineage (NCBI taxonomy): Bacteria > Bacillati > Actinomycetota > Actinomycetes > Kitasatosporales > Streptomycetaceae > Streptomyces > Streptomyces mabaensis. The sequence goes on along the minus strand of NZ_JBSOPZ010000012.1, from coordinate 71,707 downwards.
CAGGACCTATCCGCTCGACGGGCTGCGCTGGCGCGGCGACGACGGCGCGCCCCTGACCGTCGGGCCGCTGCCCGGCATCACCCGCGCCGACGTGGACACCGGCACCCGCTCGCTGTGGCGCTACCGGGGGGCCCTGCCCACGGACATCCCGCACCCCGTCTCACTGGGCGAGGGCTGTACGCCGTTGGTCGAGAGGTCCTGGGACGGCGAGCAGGTCGGGTTCAAGCTCGAGTGGTTCAGCCCGACCGGCAGCTTCAAGGACCGCGGCACCAGCGTGATGATCTCCCTGCTCGCACAGCGGGGTGTCACGGAGGTGATCGAGGACAGCTCCGGCAACGGCGGAGCCTCCGTGTCGGCGTACTGCGCCGCGGCCGGTATCCGGGCCAGGATCCTCGCGCCCGAGTCGACATCGCCGGCGAAGGTCCTGCAGAGCAGGGCGTACGGCGCCGACGTCGTACTCGTACCGGGCGGCCGGGAAGCCACCGCGGCCGAGGCGATGCGACGGGCCGCCCACACGTACTACGCCGGCCACAACTGGCATCCGTTCTTCCTGCAGGGCACAAAGACACTCGCGTACGAACTGTGGGAGGACCTCGGCTTCACCGCTCCCGACAACATCGTGACCGTCGCCGGCGCCGGCAGCACCGTACTGGGCTGCGACCTCGGTTTCTCGGAACTGCTGGCCGCGGGGGCGATCGCGCGCAGGCCCCGGCTGCTCGTCGCCCAGCCGGCCAACTGCGCGCCCCTGCACGCGAGCTTCCACGCCGGATCGGACACGCTCGTCCCGGTCGAGTACGCACCGACCATCGCCGAGGGCGCGGCCATCCGGCAGCCCGTCCGGCTCCCCGAGGTGCTGAGAGCGATCCGGCGGTCGGGCGGAGACATGGCGGCCGTCCCCGAGGCCGGTATCGAGTCCGCAGTCCGCCGGCTGGCCGGGATGGGGCTGTACGCGGAGCCCACCAGCGCGACCGCTGCCGCGGCGATCGAGGTCTTCCGGGCCCGGGGCGCGATCGAGCCGGGACAGACCACGGTGGTTCTGCTGACCGGTTCGGGCCTGAAGGCCGCCACCACGATGAACCGCCTGTTCACTCCGGAAGGCCCCGGAGGCACCGAAGGTCCGGCAGGCCCCGACCGGGCGCCGGGCGGTGCCGGATGAGCGCCGAGGACGAGCTGCTGCTGCGGGAAGCCGATAAGATCGCCGTCGCTCTCGGCCGGATGTTCCCGGGGCTGTGCGAGGTCGTACTGCACGACCTGCGCGACCCCCGGCACGCCGTCCGGGCGATCGAGAACAACCTCTCCGGGCGCGCGGTGGGCGAGGCCGCCACCGAGCTCGGCCTCGCCCGTATCCAGGACCCCGGCTACCCCGGCGTCATCCAGAACTACCCCAACCGCTTCCCGGACGGCCGCCCGGCCAAGAGCACGTCCATCGGCATCAAGAACAGCGCAGGGACCTATGTGGCCGCGCTCTGCCTCAACCTGGACGTGTCGCTGTTCGCCAGTGTGTCGAAGAGCCTGGACAACCTGATCAGGACCGACGAGCAGGCGCAGCCGCTCGCCGAGACGCTCCGGGCCCGCACCATCGAGCAACTCGGCGCGGTGGTCGAGGAGTTCGCGGCAGCCCGCGCGCAGACGCCGCGCGGGCTCACCCCGGCCGCCAGGAAGGAGCTCGTACGGTCCCTCAAGGCGCGGGGTTTCCTCCAGGTGAAGCACTCCGTACAGGCGCTCACCGAGATCCTGGGCATCTCCCGGGCGACGGTCTACAACTACCTGCGCTGACCGCCGCGTCTCAGGACGTCTGTGCCTGGTCGTGGAGCGCCTTCGCCTCGTTGCCGAAGTACGGACCGAACATCCTGTTGGGCAGGAAGGTGTAGCCGAAGCTGTTCACCGAGACCTGCAGACCCACCCCGGTGGACTCGTTGAACGAGACGAACCAGGGACCGCCGCTGGATCCGCCCGTCATGTTGCAGCCCAGGCTGTGGTCCTTGGAGAACAGGAAGTCCTTCGAGGAGTTCCCGCTGCAGTGGATGAGCTTGGAGCCGTCGTACGGGGAGGCCGCCGGGAAGCCGAAGGCGTACATGGCCTTGTTGTAGCCGCCGTTGAACTGCAGCCCCTGCGCTCCGACGACCTGGGTCAGCTTCTGGCCGTTCAGCGGGTTCACCACGGCAGCGCCGATGTCGTAGTTGATGTCCTCACTGGCGGCCCACTGCGGGGTGGCCAGCGTCTTGGACGCGGTCCATGTGCCGTACGGGGCCTGGCCGTTGTCGTAGGCGGGGACGAACACCCAGTTGGTGTGCCAGCTGCCCTGGTACTTCACACAGTGCCCGGCGGTGATCACCGTACTCGCGTTCTGACTGGTCACGGCATTGCCGGAACACGATGCCGTGCGGCCCTGGAAGGTGAAGAACACCCGGCCGGAGGTCTTCACGACCGCGCCGCCACCGGTCCAGGGCCCGCCGGCCTGGGGGAAGGCCTTGATACCGGTCGACGTGGCCCCCGCCGACGGGCTGGTGGGCGCGACGGTGGTGGGTGCGCCGGCTGCTCTCGGCTCCTGAAGCGCACCGGGACGGACGGCGATCTGGTCCAGCGGTGTCGCCTGGCGCATGCGCTCGGCGGTCCAGAAACCGCTGACCTTCTGCTGGGCGGCTGCCGAGGTCGCCGCGGCGGGGCCGGCCACCGGTGACGGGGGCGCCGGCGCCGGGGTGGCGCCGGCCGCGGTGGCCTGAACTCCGGTGGCGAGCAGAGCGGCCGCGGCGAGCAGTGTGCCGGCGGCGGCGGTGGGACGGGGACGCCTCACGCGTACTCCTTCTGCCAGGGACCCGCGGGGTTCCGCGCGGTCCGTGTGGGGGCCGGACCGGGGTGTGAGCGGTCCGGGCAGACGAGGGGTGCGGATTCGAAGTGCGAGAGGCAGAGTGACACGAATGGGCGTGATTGTCAGGAGCGCATCAAAGAAATGCGCCGCCACTGCCGCCGGTAGCGGGCACAGCGGCATCTGCGCAACGGGACGTAAACCACCGGGAGTTGACGAACCCCGTGCCCCGCCTGCGCGGACAGCGCGTTCCTGCTGACGCGGTGTCCGATCACTGAGGCCCTGTCCGCCTGGACGGACAGGGCCCCGTGTCTCGGCCCGTCAGGCGCGGCCGGTGGCGGGGTCCGTGCTCGCTTCGAGCATCGCCTCCCGGTCGACGATCTTGACCCGCTCGCGTCCCTCGGCGGCGCCGAGCGCGCGCTCCGCCGCGTCCAGGCGGTGCCATCCGTCCCACGTCGTGTAGGGCACACGCTTGCCGTCGAGGTACGCGACGACCGCGTCCTCGCCCGGCGCGGCGGGCGAGTGGAGCCGGTCGTTCCGGTGATCGTCGAGCAGGCACGCGACGGTCTCGTTCGCGTCGCCCTTGGTGTGGCCGATGAGCCCGACCGGACCGCGCTTGATCCAGCCCGTCACGTACGTGGACGGGAGGTGCTCGCCGTTCTCGATCACGCGCCCGGCCTCGTGCGGGACGGTTCCGGTCAGGAAGTCGAAGGGCAGCTTGGCCAGCTCGGAGGAGAGATAGCCGACGGCCCGGTAGACGGCCTGTACGTCCCAGGTGCGCAGCTCGCCCGTGCCGGTGACATTGCCGGTGCCGTCGAGCCGGGTGCGCTCGGTGCGCAGTCCGGTGACCCGGCCGTCCTCGCCGAGAATCTCGGTCGGGGACTCGAAGAAGTGCAGGAAGAGCTTGTGCGGCCGGTCGCCCGGGTCCCGGATCGCCCAGTTCTCCAGGGTCGAGGCGACCATGTGGGCCTGCTTGTTCGCGCGTCGCGTGGCCGTGCTGCCCTCGTCGTAGTCGATGTCCTCGGGGTCGACGATGACTTCGATGGTGGGGGAGTGGTCGAGCTCGCGCAGCTCCATCGGGCTGAACTTGGCCTGGGCGGGGCCGCGCCGGCCGAACACATGGACTTCCATGGCCTGGTTGGCGGCGAGTCCCTGGTGGACGTTCGGCGGAATCTCGGTGGGGAGCAGCTCGTCGGCGGTCTTCGCGAGGATGCGGGCCACGTCCAGGGCGACGTTCCCGACCCCGAGGACGGCCACCTTCTTCGCGTGCAGCGGCCAGCTGCGGGGCACGTCGGGGTGGCCGTCGTACCAGGACACGAAGTCGGCGGCGCCGAAGGAGCCTTCGAGGCCGATACCGGGGATGTCGAGAGCCCGGTCGGCGTCGGCGCCGGTCGAGAAGATGACCGCGTCGTAGAACTCGTGGAGATCGTCGAGGCTGATGTCGTTCGGATAGTCGACGTTTCCGAACAGGCGTATCTGCGGCTTGTCGAGGACCTGGTGGAGTGCCGTGACGATGCCCTTGATGCGCGGGTGGTCCGGCGCGACGCCGTAGCGGATCAGGCCGAACGGGGCGGGCATCCGCTCGAACAGGTCGATGGACACGCCGGGGTCGGCGGCGGCTTCGGACTTCAGCAGCGCGTCGGCGGCGTAGATCCCGGCAGGGCCGGCTCCGACGATCGCGACCCTCAGGGGTCGGGGCATGGAAAGGTTCCCTTCGACTGGTCTCGTACGTCACCCTCGCCCCGGTGGTACGCGTGCGGTAGCCGTCTCTGGCCTATGAACCCATAAGCGTCGTTTATGGGAAGTCCAAGCATTGCTAGGGTGTGCTTGCAGCTGATGTACTCTGCCTGCAGTGTTTAGCTGTCCGACCGCATGCCATGGTGGGGAGAGGCCCTCGTGCGACAGAACCCGGCCCGGCGCACCGCGCTGCTCGACGCGGCCATCGAAGTCCTCGCCCGCGAGGGCTCACGGGGCCTGACGCTGCGCGCCGTCGACGCCGAGGCGGGGGTGCCCACCGGCACGACGTCCAACTACTTCGCCAACCGCGCCGCACTGCTGGCCCAGGTCATGCACCGCACCGGCGAGCGCCTGACCCCGGACGAGACCGAGCTCGCCGGCACCATGCAGGCCCCCCCCTCCCGGGAGATGACGGCGACGCTGCTGGGGCAGCTCGTGGACCGTATGCGCCGGGAACGCAGTACGCACCTGGCCATGCTGGAGCTGCGGCTAGAAGCCACCCGGCGGCCCGAACTGCGAACCGAACTGACCCGGTTCCTCGGCGAGCAACTGGAGGGCAACATCCGCTTCCACCTGGACGCCGGCCTGCCCGGCGACCGCACCGGTGTCGCGCTGCTCTACCTCGCCATGCTCGGCCTGATCGTGGACGACCTCACCGCGCCCGGTCTGCTGGGCCCGTATCCGGTCGACGACCTGATCGCGACCATGGTGGAGCGCCTGCTGCCCACGAACGCGCCCGACGCACCCTGAGCACCGGTCCCGCTCCCGGGAGCGGGACCGAGTCCGGAACGGTCACAGGAACCGGCGGATCGGCACGACGGCGGCCTCGCGCGCCCGCTGGGCGACCGAGCGCCGCTTCCAGCGCCCCTCGACGATCCGCTCGCTCACCGCGAGGTCCTCTTCGAAGTGGCGGTCCAGGACGGCGGTGAACTCCTCGTCCAGGACCGCGAGCATGACCTCTTCGTCGTGGTCGAGGGAGCGGCGGTTGAAGTTGGTCGAGCCGATCAGCGCCGCCGTCCGGTCCATGGTGATGACCTTGGCGTGCATCATGGTCGGCTGGTACTGGAAGATCTTCACGCCGCAGGCCGTGAGGTCTTCGTAGTAGTGCTGGCCGGCCAGCTGGCAGACCCGCTTGTCGGTGTGCGGCCCCGGCAGGAGGATCTCCACCTCGACGCGGCGGCGGGCGGCCGCGCAGAGCAGCTCGATGAAGTACGCGTCGGGCGCGAAGTACGCCGTGGCCAGCCGCACCCGTTCCTCCGCGGACTCCAGCACGACCCGGATCAGCGTCTGCATGTCCTGCCAGCCGAAGCTGGCCGAGCCGCGCACCACCTGGACGATCGCGCCGCCCTGCGGACGGTGCCCGACGAAGCGGTCACGGTCGTCGAAGAGCTCGTCGTGGCACTCGGCCCAGTTCTGTGCGAACGCGGCGGCGATCCCGTCGACGGCCGGGCCGCTCACCCGTACATGGGTGTCCCGCCACTCGTTCTCGTTGCTGGCGTTTCCGCACCACTCCTCGGCGATGCCGACGCCGCCGGTGAACGCCACGCTCTCGTCCACCACGAGCACCTTGCGGTGGCAGCGGTGGTTCTGTTTGAACGGGGACAGATAGAGCGGCTTGCGGAACCAGGCCACCTGCACGCCGGCCCGCTCCATGGCGTCCAGCTGCTCCTTCTCGATCAGCCGGCTGCCGAAGCCGTCCAGCAGCAGCCTCACCCGCACGCCGTTCCGTGCTCGGTCGGCCAGTGCCTCGGCGAACTGGCAGGCTATGTCCCCGCGCCAGTACACGAACGTCATCATGTCCACCGTGTGCTCGGCGGAGCGGATGCCGTCCAGCATCGAGGCGAAGATCTCATCACCGTTGCGCAGCGGAACCACGGCATTGCCCTCGGTGGCGGCAATGCCGATCAACCGCTCCAGCCGACGCCGTATGCGCGCCGCGCGCTCCTCGAACGACGCGGAAGGCTGCTCGCGGGGCGCCTGGGTAGTCGCGGCGGGTGGATTGTGCGTGCTTGTCATCTCGTCACCTAGGTCGGGGCGGGGGAACCGGCTCCACTGCCGGTGTCCTCCTGCCCCGCGTGCGACCGGACACCACCAGCCATCGACGGGGATCCTATGCCCCCGGCACCGACAGCCCACCGGGCGGCGGCCGCGCCCGGACAGCACCTACACTGGCCGCGATGTTCACCCCCACGGGTCCCACCCTCCGCGAACTGGCCGTGCAGGCGCTCTCCTCGATCGAGCGCGGCTACGATCTGCTCGCTCCGAAGTTCGACCAGACGCCGTTCCGGACCCCGGACTCCGTGCTGGACGCGGTGGTGGGCGCTCTCCGGCCGCTGGGGCCGTTCGACACGGGGCTCGATGTCTGCTGCGGTACGGGCGCCGGTATGCGAGTGCTGCGGCAGGTGTGCCGGAAGCGGGTCACCGGCGTCGATTTCAGCGCGGGCATGCTCGCGGCGGGCCGGGCCGCGCTGCCGGAGGCCGCCGGTGCGCCCGTGGTGGACTGGGTACGGGCCGACGCCCGCGCCCTCCCCTTCGCACCCGCCTTCGATCTGGCGCTGAGCCTGGGCGCGTTCGGCCACTTCCTGCCGGAGCAGCGGCCCGCGCTCTTCGCCCAGGTGTACGCGTCGCTCCGGCCCGGTGGGCTGTTTGTCTTCCCCGTGGCAGCGCCGCCCCGGTCCGGCTCCCTGGTCTACTGGGCGCAGTTGGGGTTCGATACGGCGATGCGCGTGCGCAATGCGCTGTGGCGCCCGACGTTCGTCATGTACTACCGCACCTTCCGGCTCCCGGAGGTGCTGGCCGAGCTGGCGGACGCCGGGTTCGCGGTCGAGTTCCGCCCCCTGACGGAGTTCGGGATTCGTCAGGACGGCAGCCCGCGCTGCCGCCTCGTGGTGGCGCGGCGCACCTGACCGGGGGCGGAGCCCTGAACCGGACCCCACCCCCCACGCATGCGAAATGCGCCGGGCGTTATGAGCCCTCGGGGCATTCCTTCCAGGCGAGATGGTAGATGGTGCTGATTCCGGCGTCCGTCGAGTCCATTGTCATGAAGCTCGTCGTCTTCTTCGGATCGGAGGTGCCGGCATTGACGCGCAGTTCGGTGTTGATGTTGAAGTTGCGCTTCTCACCGCACGGCGCCCACACCAGCGCGGCGACCTCGGTCTCGTCCGACGTCTGCCAGTTGTCGTTGTACGGGCCCTTGAACGGATGCGTTTTGTGGACCGTCTGCGGCATGCCCTGGAAGTAGTAGTTCGCCTTCTCCTGGGCGGTCGCGCCTTTCTCCAGGTACGCGAATCCCCGGTAGTCGGCTCTGGCGATGGCGTAGGTGAAGCCCTGGGGAACATGCACGCGCAGATTGAGCTGGCAGTTCTTCCGGAAGTCCGTCGGGGAGGCGCCCACGCCCACCTGAGCGAGGTAGTCGCTGTACGTCACGGTGAACGCGGTGTTGTCGGGAGCGACGGCCACGGCGGCGGTGCCCTCGGGGCAGCCCGATCCGTTGACGGTGGCGAGTTCGATCACGATCTTGTCGGGCGGCGCCACGAGGGTCGCGGGTGAGCTCTGCGCGGACGTCGCCGAGACGAATAACGCCGCGACAGCGCCGCCGACAGCCAGAGTTCTGCGCATGGGTGTTCTCCATTCGTTCGCCGCGAAGCCGAGTGGGGCGATATTCGGCCGCGTGGCGTGGACGGATTGAAGGGATAGCCGGGGGGCTTGCGAGGTGGCGCGCATATCTCAGCACCGCGCAACGGAATTGGGAAGACCGCCCAGCCGTGGATTACGCCGCCGGCGGTGTCATCCGGCGTGATCCGGCCGAATTAGTGATCGGCCGGAACAGGTCTCGAAAGAGCGCGGAAATATCAGAGCGACCGGCGCGCCAATCCGGCGTCGGTACGCTGCTCGACCGGCCGACTGGCCGGGACCGGCGGGTTCCGTGTCTGGCCCGCGACGAGTGAGGCGAGGACGACAAGCGCTCCCAGGGCCTGCACCGCGGTGAGTTGCTGGTCGAGAACGAGCCAGCCCAGGATGGTGGCGACCACCGGGCTGAGCAGGCCGAGAAACGTGACGTCGGTGGGGGACAGGGCGCGGATCCCCCGGAACCAGAGGGCATAGGCGAGCGCGGAGCCGACGATCGCGAGGTAGCCGTAGCCGGCCAGGTTCGCGGTGCTCAGCGTCGCAGGGGGCGGTCCCTCGACGAGCAGGGCGACCGGAAGCAGCAGCAGGCCGCCCGCGACGAGCTGCCACCCCGTGACCGCGAGGAGCGGCGCCGGCGAGGACCATCGCTTGCTCAGGACCACCCCGGTGGCCATGACGACCGCGCCGCCGGCCGCCGCCGCGACGCCCAGGGGGTCCAGCCGTGCGTCGGCGCGCAGGACGAGCAGGCCGACGCCGGCCACACCGGCCACGGCGGCAGCCGTCGTACGCAGCGTCAGGCGCCGGCCGAGCAGGCCGGCCGAGAGGCCGGCGACCAGGAGCGGCTGCACGGCGCCGATGGTCGCGGCGACCCCGCCCGGCAGCCGGTAGGCGGCGACGAACAGCAGCGCGAAGAACACCCCGATGTTCAGGGCGCCGAGCACGCCTGCCCGCCACCACCACGTCCCCCGCGGCAGGCGCCGGGTGAGCAGGACGAGTACGACGCCTGCCGGCAGCGCCCGCAAAACCGCGGCCAGCAGGGGGCGGTCCGGCGGCAGCAACTCGGTGGTGGCGAGGTAGGTGCTGCCCCAGACGATGGGCGCCAGCGCGGTCACCAGAATGATTCCCATCCGATTTCTTAGCACTAAGGCAATCTATCTCACCGCTAAGAGATCCGCTAGGCTGGGCCGATGACAGATCACGTCGACCGCGTGCTGGAGCAGTGGGGCGCCGAGCGCCCCGATCTCGATGCGTCCCCCATGGCGGTGATCGGGCGTCTGAGGCGGCTCTCCCGGCTGATCGACACCGAGCTGCGCCGTACCTTCGCCGCGCACGGCCTCGACGCCGCGTCGTTCGACGTGCTCGCCACACTGCGCCGCAGCGGCCCGCCGTACCGCCTGACCCCGGCCGAGCTGATGCGGACCGCGATGGTCACCTCGGGGGCCATCACCCAGCGCCTGGACCGCCTCGAAAGCCGCGGCCTGGTGGCGCGTACGCCGAGCGCGGTGGACGGCCGCGTCGTGCACGTCGCGCTCACCGACGAGGGGTACGCGCTCATCGACCGGGCCCTGCCCGACCACATCGCCAACGAGCACCGCCTGCTCGCCGCCCTCGGCACGGCCGAGCGCGACGCCCTCGCCGACGCGCTGCGGAACCTGCTGGAGTCGCTGGGCGACAGCACGGGTCCAGCGCGATGATGGACATGACGGGTTCTTCCACCCTGGAGGGAGCGGAACGTCATGCTGGAGATGAAGAACGTCAGAGAAGCCGACGAGAGCCGAGATTTCCCCAAGGGGCATCTCGACGTCGTCAGCCTGCCGGGCATGAACTTCGGCGTGGCCAAGTTCGAGCCGGGCTGGCGCTGGTCGGATTCGGTACGCCCGCTGGCCGGGACCGACAGCTGCCAGTTCTCGCACATCGGCTTCGTCGCCGAGGGGCGCCTGCATGTCCTGATGGACGACGGCACGGAGGGCGAGGCGGGCCCCGGCGACCTGTTCGTGTGCTCGCCGGGGCACGACGCCTGGGTGGTCGGGGACGAGGCGGCCGTGGTCTACGACATGGCCGGTGAGATAACCGACTACGCGAAGCCGCAGAACACCTGAGAGTTGCAGAACACCTGAGAGTCAACCCTGAGAGTTACGGGGCGGAGCCCGCGAGCCAGGAGGCCACGCTCTCGGCGATGGGCTGGCCGGTGTGCAGCTCGATGAAGCCGAACTGGCCCCCTTGGTTGCATTCGAGGAACCACCAGGTCCCGTCGGTGTCCTCCGCGAAGTCGAACGCGCTGTACGCCAGGCCCGCGAGCCTGGTGTAGTCGTGGACGGCGCGGGCGATGCGCTCCGGGACCGCCGTGGGCTCCCAGGTGTGCCCGGTCGTGTCGTAGCGGCCGTCGACCTGGCCGGGCGGGGACGCCTTCCGGGCGGCGAAGAGCCGGCCTCCGACGCTGGTGAGACGGATGTCGGCCCGCTTGGGGATGTACTGCTGAAGGAGCGTCGGGCCCGCGGTGACCGCCGCGAAGTCGGTGTCCGGTCCTATGCGCGTGGTCGGCAGGGTGGTCGGCTCGTCGCCGCTGGGCGGCCCGGTCGCGGACTTCACCACGATGTCCTGGTACTGGGCCGCGAACTGGCGGGCGATCCGCGGAAATGTGGTGATCAGCGTCGGCGGAACGGCGAACCCGCTGCGGTGGGCGGCGTGCAGCTGCCACGGCTTGCACCGGGCCTGCGCCGCCGCGCAGGGATGGTTCATCCACCGCGCGCTGGTGGAGTACAGCGTTCCGTACAGGGCCTGGCCGGCCTCGGCGGTGAGCCAGGCGGACGGGGCGGGTGCGTGTGCCGCGGGCTCGCCCGGTCTCCTGACCCAGATCGAGCGCAGGGCATCCATGCTCAACAGCCGCCCGCCGACCGTCACATGGCCGTAGAAGTCACCGCGCACGTACTCGGCCGAGAGCGCGGCCTCCCCGGGGAGGTCGGCGGGGTCCAGGCGTACCAGCGGAACTCCGCGTTCGTGCAGCTCGGCCACGACCATGTCCGCGGTGACGTCCTGTTTGCAGGTCAGGATCAGCACAGTCATCGGGTGCGTCCGGGACGGTCAGTCGTCGAAGTGCGTCTTGGAGCCGGCCGTGGATGCGGTGGCGCCCACCGCCAGGAGCACGGCCCGGTCGCTGATGGCCGGCCGGCCGTCGGGCAGCACGTTCAACTGCAGGGTGGAGTCATAGGTGTAGGGGGTGACGTCCGGTGAATCCTCGGCCGGTAGTGCGTAGTTCAGCGCGAATGGTCGCATGCTTCTCCTCCAGTCCCCGTGGTGTGCTTCGGCCACTCAGGTAACAGCCACACACGTAACTGTACGTACCGGCGAGGTAATGGTCTCAGTACGTACCGTCATATCCGGGGCTGTGCGGGGTGAAGGCGGTCACACCGCCCAGGGGTTCCGGCCGGTGGGAGACAATGGCCTCGTCCGGAGCGCGCAAGTGAGCGCGCATGCCTTGCGGCAGGAGATCGCGCGCGTTGTCCCCCGAGTCCGAAGTCCCCGCCACCGATGCGAGCCGCCTGGGTCTGATGTCCGACTGCTTCGGGTTGTGTTGTGTGGCCCTGCCCTTCGCGGCCTCCGCCGACTTCGCGGCCGACAAGGACGCCGGGCAGCCCTGCACGAACCTGCGCGCCGATTTCCGCTGCGGCATCCACTCACGCCTGCGGGAGCAGGGCTTTCCCGGGTGCACCGTCTTCGACTGCTTCGGCGCGGGACAGAAGGTCTCCCAGGTCACCTTCGGAGGTCAGGACTGGCGGCAGGCTCCGCATGCCGCGCGGCAGATGTTCGACGTCTTTCCCGTCATGCGCGGGCTCCACGAACTGCTCTGGTACCTCACCGAAGCGCTGGCCCTGCCGCCCGCCCGGCCCCTGCACGCCGATCTGCGCCGCGCGCGGGAGGAGATCGACCGGCTCACCCGCGCCAGCGCCGAAACCCTGGCGGCGCTGGACGTGGCGGCGCTCCGCGCGGACGTCAACGTCCTGCTGCTACGCGCCGGCGAACTGGTGCGGGCAGGCGTACCGGGCCGCAAGAAGAATCACCGCGGAGCCGATCTCATCGGCGCCCGGCTCAAGGGGGCCGACCTGCGGGGCGCGAATCTCCGCGGCGCGTATCTCATCGCCGCCGACCTCCGGGGCGCCGACCTGCGAGCGGCCGATCTGATCGGGGCGGACCTCCGGGACGCCGACCTGAGCGGCGCCGACCTCACCGGAAGCATCTTCCTCACCCAGTCCCAGCTCAACGCGGCCAAGGGGGACGCCGCAACCAGGCTGCCCCCGGCTCTCCGCCGCCCCGCCCACTGGCGCCCCGGGCCATAACAGGACCGGCCAAATCATGTCAAACGACCCATATCCTGCTGAAATGGCTGAAGCAGCGCTGACCCCAGGGAGCGGCGCGCGCACTGTCGTGGAGGCTGCCCTGTCGAACCGGGAAGGCGAGCATGCGCGGATGCTGGCACGGCTCCGCGCGACCGAACAGGCCGCCGAGCAGATCGGGACCACGCTCGACGAGCGGACGACCTGTGGGGAACTCGCGCGGTTCGTCTGCCCCTGGCTGTGCGACGCCGCGGCGGTGGAACTGTTCGCCGAGGACACACCCGCGAAGCACCCCCCGGCTGCCGAGACCCCGCCCCGCCGTTGCGCGACGACCGGCCAGGTGCATCTGCTGGAGTCGGAGACGGCCGTCCCGGTGCCGCTGGTCGCCCACGGCCGGATCTACGGTGTCCTGCTCACCGTCCGGGCGGGCGACCCCCTCACCGACCACGAGACGGCGACCGTCCAGTACGCGGCACGGCTGGCGGCCGTCCACCTCGGTCACGCCCGCCGGCACGCGGCGGCGCAGCGCACCGCCCTGAACCTCCAGCGGGCGCTGCTGAGCGAACCGGGCCGCCCGCACCCCAACCTCGAACTGGCCACCCGCTATCTGCCGACCGGCTCCAGCACCCTCGTCGGTGGCGACTGGTACGAGACCGTACGCCTGCACTACGGGCGCACCCTGCTCGTCATGGGCGACGTCATGGGGCACGGAATCGACGCCGCGGTCGACATGAACGCGTACCGCTCCATGCTCCGCTACGTCGCCTCGACCGATCTGCCGCCGCACCGCGTGCTGCGCCAGCTCGACGCCGCGGTGTCCGAGGACGGCGTCCGGCGCCCCGCGACCTGCCTGCTCGTCCGCGCCGATCCCGCGCGCGGCATCGCCACGTTCTCCAGCGCGGGACACCTGCCGCCCGTGGTGTTCACGAGCGAGGGCACCGCCGACGTACTGCACGTGCCGGTGGGGCCGCCCCTGGGCACCGGGCTGGGCGGGTACGAACCCGTCACCCGCCGGCTCACGCCGGAGGAGACGCTGCTGATGTTCACCGACGGTCTCGTGGAGCGGCGCGGAGAGGACATCGACGAGTCCCTGTCCCGGCTGGCCGGGCTGCGCATGCCCGCCGGAGCCGGTGTGGACGAGATCCTGGACGAGGTACTGACCCGGCTCGACGCGTATCACGCCGAGGACGACGTCGCCGTCCTCGCGGCACGTTTCCGGTACCGCCCGGCCCCCGCACCGGCCGGCTCCTGAACCGCCCGGCGGGTGCCCCGTGCGGTCTTGTGCGGGTGGATGGACAGACCTGTCTGTCACTGACACGGTGAAGGCATGTCGCAAAGGACAGCACCGTCCCACCCGGACTGCTCGTACGCCCTGGACGTACGCACCCGCCGCAGCGGCGGCAGCGCCGTCCTCACGCCGTGCGGAGACATCGACCACGAATCCGTCCGGGACCTCGACGCGGCCCTGGCGACCCTGCCCGCCGGTACGGACAGCGTGGTCCTCAACATGGCGGAGTGCGCCTTCATGGACTCGGCCGGACTGCACTTCCTGGAGCGGCTGGACGACTTCGGCCGCTCGCGCCGGATTCCGGTGGCCGCCGTCAACTGGCTCCACCAGCCCCGCAGGCTGGTGGAACTCAGCCGCAACCTGCCCGCGGCGCCGGCGAGCCTCGCCGACATGGTCTGATCACCCGCGCGTGCGGGCCTCGATCAGGAAGCGCGTCGTATGCGCGAGGAACGGGCCCTCGGACGCGATCTTCTCGTGCAGGTCGCGCAGCCGGTCGCGGTACTGCCCGACGGTGAAGCCGGGGACCATCCAGACCACCTTCCGCAGGAAGTAGACCACCGCGCCGATGTCGGAGAACTCGGTCCGCAGCGACTCGAACCGCAGGTCGACCACCTCCAGACCCGCCGCCTCCGCCTCCTTACGGGCATCGTCGGGATGGCGCGCGCGGCGGACCTCCGCCGGCTGCGGGCCGAGGAAGTACTCGACGAGCTCGAAGACGCTGGAGGGGCCGACCTGCTGGGAGAGGTACGTGCCGCCCGGCCGGAGCACCCGGGCGATCTCCTGCCACCACACGGTCACCGGATGGCGGCTGGTCACCAGGTCGAACGCCTCGTCCGCGAACGGCAGCGGCGGTTCGTCCTCGTCCGCGAACGGCAGCGGCGGTTCGTCCTCGTCCGCGACAACCACCGCCCCGAGCGGGTGCAGCAGCCGGGTGGCCTTCGCGAGGTTGGGCGGCCACGACTCGGTGGCCACCATCACCTTGGGCAGCTTCGCGGCCCCGGCGAGCACTTCGCCGCCGCCCGTCTGGATGTCCAGGGCGGCGGACACCCGGCCGAGCCTTTCGGCCATCAGCCGCTGGTAGCCCCAGGACGGCCGTTGTTCGGTGGCCCGGCCCTCCAGCCAGGAGAAGTCCCAGCCGTCCACGGAAACGGACTCGGCTTCAGCGATCAGATCGTCGAAACTACGCGTCATACCCGGATCATTACGGCAGACAGCCCGACGGGCCAACGGATATCCGGACAGGCCCTGGGGCCTGTCCGGCCCGTTACTTGACCGAGCCCGCCATCACCCCCTGGACGAAGTGCCGCTGGAAGGCGAAGAAGACGACCACCGGCACCACCAGGGACAGGAACGCCCCCGGTGCGAGCACGCCGATATTGCTGCCGAACTGCCGCATCTCGGACTGGAGGGCGACGGTGAGCGGCTGGGCATCGCTGTCCGCGAAGAGCAGTGCGACCAGCATGTCGTTCCAGACCCACAGGAACTGGAAGATGGCGAGGCTCGCGAGTGCCGGCCGGCCGAGCGGCAGGATCAGCCGGGAGAAGATCCGCCACTCCCCGCCGCCGTCCATGCGGGCCGCCTCCAGCATTTCGCGCGGGATCTCGGCGAAGTAGTTGCGCAGTAGGAAGATCGCGAAGGGCAGTCCGTACGCGACATGGAAGAGGACCACGCCCGGGATGGTGCCGAACAGGCCGACCGCGCCGAACAGTTTCGCCACCGGCAGCAGCCCGATCTGGACGGGCACCACGAGGAGCCCGACCACCACCAGGAAGATCACGTCGCGGCCGGGGAACTCCAGCCAGGCGAAGGCGTATCCGGCCAGCGCCGCGATCACCACGACCAGGACGGTGGTGGGCACCGAGATCAGTACGGTGTTCCAGAAGGATCCGGTGATGCCCGAGTCCTGGAGCAGCGCGGTGTAGTTGTCCAGGGACAGCTGCCCGGGGTCGGTCAGTGCCGTCCACCAGCCCGCTGCCGCGTTGTCCCGCTCGGAGCGCATCGAGGAGAGGAACAGCCCGGCGAGCGGAGTGATCCAGCCGAGCGCGACGACGATCAGGACGGCCTGGACCACTCCGTTGCCGAGCCACCGACCGATGATGCTGTGACCGCTCATTTTCCGCTCCCCCGGAAGCGCCGTACGTTGAAGATCATGGCGGGTACGACCAGCAGGAGCAGCAGCACGCTGAGGGCACTGCCCAGTCCCTGGTTGTTGCCGCCGCCGAAGGACACCAGCCACATCCGGGTCGCCAGTACACCGGCCTCTTCCTGCACCGGTCCCGGCGCGATGATGTAGACGAGGTCGAACACCTTCATCACGTTGATCACCAGCGTCACGAAGACCACCGTCAGCACCGGGGCGAGCAGCGGCACCGTGATCTTGCGGAAGATCTGGAACTCGGTGGCGCCGTCCATCCGGGCCGCCTCCAGCGCGTCCCGGGGGAGCGCCGCCAGCCCCGCGCCGATCAGCACCATCGAGAAGCCGGTCCAGATCCAGAGATAGGCGCCGATGATGGCCGGGGTCACCAGGGCCGGTCCGAGCCAGGAGACGCCTTCGTAGGGGGCGGCGAAGTTCTCCCCGGGCAGCCGCACGGTGTACGAACCGGGCTCCAGGCCGGGCAGGTTGAACGAGCCGTCCGCGGCGGTGGTGGCCGTGGCGGCCACCCGGCCGTCCCGTACCGCCTCGACCGTCATCCGCGGCAGGCCCCGCTCGGCCGGGTCGACCTTGCCCGGCGTACCGCCTCCGCCGGGAGCGAAGTCGAGGTACACCACTCCGCCGACCGCGTCCGCGGCGGGCCCGGTGGCGGCTCGGGCGCGGTCGGCGCCGGCCGGCATCTGGTCGGGTGCCACCCCGACGAAGCCGAGGCTGACCGACTGCCCGGGCCGGACCGCGCCGGCGGTGCGATACCCGCCGCCCGGGTCCCGGGCCAGGCCCTGGTTCTCCCGGGCCCGGGCGGTGGGATAGGCGGACCGGTCGTTGAAGGCGTCGTGGACACCGACGACCGCCGCGTTGAGTACGCCCCGGTCGGGGTTCTGCTCGTAGGCGAGCCGGAAGATGATGCCGGCGGCGAGGAACGACACGGCCATGGGCAGGAAGAGCACGAGCTTGAACGCGGTCGCCCAGCGCACCTTCTCGGTGAGTACGGCGAGGACCAGC
Source organism: Streptomyces mabaensis (assembly GCF_053763515.1). NCBI lineage: Bacteria > Bacillati > Actinomycetota > Actinomycetes > Kitasatosporales > Streptomycetaceae > Streptomyces > Streptomyces mabaensis. The sequence continues at coordinate 54,764 of NZ_JBSOPZ010000012.1, read as the reverse complement.
CCCAGTCCGGTCAGCAGGACCGGGGCGACGACCACCCAGATCGTGCTGTTGCGGATCGCCTTGAGGGTTGCCGGATCACGGAATATCTCGGCGTAGTTCCCGCCGCCGACGAAGCGGTCGCCGCTCGCGTCGAACAGGCTCCGGCCGACGGAGAACAGCACGGGGTAGACGACCAGCGCGCCGAGCAGCAGCAGGGCGGGCAGCACGAACAGCACCGCGATGTTGCGTTTCCTGCGCTGGGCCCGCCGCCGCGGGTCCCCGTCCCGTGGCACGGCGGCGGCCGGTGCCGGAGGGGCGGATGTGGTGACAGCCATGGTGTCCGGCCCTCAGTTCCGGTAGGCCTTGGCGGCCGCGGCTTCCAGCTTCGCCGCCGTGGCCTTCGGGTCGGAGGGGTCGCGCAGGAAGTCCTGGAGGAGCTTCCACTCGCCCGCGCCCTTGGTGCCGCCGAACGCGGCCGGGGCCTGGTCGGACATGTCGAAGCGGACCGAGTCACCGGCCTTGATCAGCGATTCGGCGGTGGCGCGGGTGGTGTCGTCGGCGTAGGAGGCGGGGTCCACCTCCTTGTTGGGGGACAGGAAGCCTCCCGCTCCGGCCCAGACGGAGGCGGCCTCGGGCGTGGCCAGGAACTCCAGCAGCCGCATCGCGGCCTTCTGGTTCTTGCCCTCCTTGATCACCACGGCCGCGTCGCCGCCGCTCACCACGGGCGCCTTCCCGGCGCCCACGGCGGGGAACGGGAAGAACTTGGCGTCCTCGCCGAGCTTCTTGCCGAACTCGTCCTTGGCTATTCCGCCGACGAAGTCGCCCTCATAGACCATGCCGGCCTTCGGCGCGGGTCCGAAGACCTGCTCGACCGACGCGGGGAAGTCGGTGCGCAGCGCGCCGTCCGAGCCGCCGGCGACCAGCTGCTTGTCCTTGAACAGCTCACCCAGCGTGGTGAGTGCCTGGACCACGCTCGCGTCGGTCCAGGGCAGCGTGTGCGCTGCCAGCTGGTCGTACTTCTCGGGCCCGGCCTGGGAGAGGTAGATGTTCTCGAACCAGTCGGTGAGGGTCCAGCCGTCCTCGCCCGCGACGGAGAAGGCCGGGAGCCCGGAGTCGGCCAGGGTGCGGCCCGTGGTGAGCATCTCCGCGTAGTTCTTCGGCTCGGCCACGCCGGCCTGCTCGAACGCGCTCGGGCTGTACCAGACGGTGGACTTGTGGGCGGCCTTGAAGTACAGCCCGTAGTACGTCTTGTCGACGGTGCCGTAGTTCTTCCACACGTCGGCGAGACTGGCCCCGGCGGTCGTCGCCGTCTTCGGCGACAGCGGTGCGAGCCAGCCCTCCTCGGCGAACTGCTTCAGGACACCGACCTGAGGCACCATCACCACGTCGGGGGCGTTGCCGCCCTCGATCTTGCTGCCGACGAAGGTGGAGACGTTGTCACCGGTGGGCACGAAGTCGGTCTTGGCGCCGGTCTTCTCGGTGAACGCGTCCAGCACCTTCTTGAAGTTCTTCTGCTCGCTGCCGGTCCAGACGCCGGCCACGGTCACGGTCTGGCCGCTGAGTTCCTTGCCGCTCGCCGGGCCCGGCGAGCCGCCGCAGGCGGTCGCGCCGAGGGTGAGGGCGAGTACGGCCGATGCCGCCGCCGTGGTCCGCCGGGCCGTGACGGGTCGTCGCGCAGGTCGCATGGGGGAGTCCTTCCGAAAGGCATACAGGGATGGGGAGAAGGGGGCGTGGTGCGGGGGGTATGGGGGTGGCCGAGGGGTTACGGGGTCACGGGCCGACGCAGTCGCCCGTCCACCACGCGGCGGTCGCTCCGGGGAGCACACCGTCCGGGCAGGGGCCGCTGGAGAGCAGCGGGGTTCCGGGGACCGGTGCGGGCACCGGCTCGGTACCGAAGTTGACCGCGCAGATCAGCCCGTCGCCGCGGGCCATGGCGAGGACCTGTGGGGGCGCTTCCAGCCAGCGCAGCGTGCCCTCGCCCAACTGCGGCAGGCTGTGGCGCAGCTGAAGCCCTTCGCGGTACAGGTGCCAGAAGGACCGGGTGTCGGACAGGGCCCGGTCGGTGGCGTGCTCGGCGAACCACTCGGGCTGCGGCAGCCACGGCCGCGCACCGGCCGCGCCCTGGCTGAAGCCGAACGGCGAGGCGTGACCGGACCAGGGCAGCGGCACCCGGCAGCCGTCCCGGATGCGCTTGCGGCTGCCGGTGCGGTGGAAGATCGGATCGGTCAGGACGTCGTCCGGCAGGTCCAGGACTTCCGGGAGGCCGAGTTCCTCGCCCTGGTAGACGTAGGCGGCGCCGGGCAGCGCCAGCATCAGCAGGGCGGCGGCGCGGGCCCGTGCGGCGCCGAGGCCGCTGGCCTCCACGCCCGGCTCACCCGCGTAACGGGTGACCGTGCGGACCTGGTCGTGATTGTTGAGCACCCAGGTGACGGTGGAGCCGGTCCCGGCGATGTCGCGTATCGCCTCCCTGATGGTCGCCCGGAAGGCGCCGGCGTCCCAGGGGGCGCTGAGCAGGTCGAAGAAGAACGCCTGGTGCAGTTCGTCGGACCGTACGTACTCGGCGTGCTCACGCGCAGTCGGTACGGACACCTCGCCCACCAGCAGCCGCTCGTTGCCGTCCCGGGCCGTGTACTCCTCGCACACCGACCGCCAGCGCCGCCACACCTGGTGCACCTCGGGCTGGTTCCACGCCAGCGGGTTCACCGAGTCCCGGGCCCGCTCGTCGGCGTCGGGGTCGGCCGAGTCGGGCAGTTCGGGGTGCTTGAAGAGACCGGCGGCGACGTCGATACGGAAGCCGTCCACGCCCCGGTCCAGCCAGAAGCGCAGCACCTGCTCGAAGGAGTCGCCGACCTCGGGATTGCGCCAGTTCAGGTCGGGCTGCTGCGGGGTGAACAGGTGCAGGTACCACTGCCCCGGGGTGCCGTCCGGCTCCGTGATCCGGCTCCAGGCGGGGCCGCCGAACATCGCCCGCCAGTTGTTGGGGGGCTCGGCGCCGTCCGGCCCGCGGCCGTCGGCGAAGTGGAACCGGGCGCGGGCGGCGCTGCCGGCGCCCGCGCCGAGTGCTTCGCGGAACCACGGGTGCTCGCTGGAGCAGTGGTTGGGGACGATGTCCAGCAGCAGTTTGAGCCCGAGCCGGCGGGCGTCGGCCATCAGCAGGTCGAACTCGGCCAGGTCACCGTAGACGGGGTCGACGTCGCAGTAGTCCGCCACGTCGTAGCCGTGGTCGTGCTGGGGCGACGGATAGAACGGGCTGAGCCAGATCCCGTCGACACCGAGCTTCCGCAGATACGGCAGGCCCGCGCGTACGCCGGCCAGATCGCCGATGCCGTCCCCGGTGCTGTCGAGGAAGCTGCGTACGTACACCTGGTAGATCACCGCATCGCGCCACCAGGCGGTGGAGGCGGTGGTGCGGGAAGGGTGGCCGACACCGGCCGGAAGAGCTGTGAGCATCTCGCGTTGACCTGTTCCTGCTGGATGCGAGAGCGCCCCAGAGCGGGTGCGCTGTTATGCATGCATGTTAAGTAGCAGTGACCAGCGAGTGTCAACGATGTGGCAAGAAGCCGCCCAGGTATGCCCGTTATCTGATGGTATGCAGCAAGGGGTGTGCGGGCGCGGATACCTAACATGAAAGTAGCGAGGGGAGGGTGAGGGCTTGATTCAGCCCTTGCGGGAGATCGATCCCAGCTCGCGGGACAACCGCGCCACCGCCTGCTCCGGCGTCTCACGGAGCGCCATCACGTCCTGTACTACCGCCTGCACCGCGAGGCTCACCTGGTCGTACCGCGGACTCTTGGGGCGCGGCTCGGCCGCCAGCACGCTCTGCCGCAGTGTCGGCAGATACGGGAAGGCCTTGACCAGCGCCGGGTCCTCGTAAAGCGCCGCGCGCACCGGGGGCAGCGAACCCTCGGTGAGCACCTGCCGCTGCACCCGCTCACTGGTGAGGTAGGCGATCAGATCGGCCGCCGACTCCGGATGCCGGGAGTGGCTGCTGACCGCCAGGTTGGAACCGCCCAGCACGCTGGTGCCCGGCCCGTCCGGGCCGGGCAGCGGGACCGCCCCGAACTTCCCGGCCACCTTCGACCCCTTGGCGCCCGCGACCGCGTACACGTACGGCCAGTTCCGCAGGAAGAGCAGCCGGCCGTCCTGGAACGCCTGCCGGGACTCCTCCTCCTTGTAGCCGCGGGCCTCCGGGGAGATCCAGCCGTCCCGTACCCCGCCCGCCAGGAACTCCAGCCCGGCGCGGGCCGCGGCCGAGTCGACCGTGACCCGGGCGCCGTCATCCCTCAGGAAGGACCCGCCGGCCGAGTGCACGGCCTCGGTGGCGTTCACCGTGAGCCCCTCGTACGGCAGGAACTGGCCCGCGTACCCGTCCATGCCGTACTTCGGCGCGAGGGTCCGGGCCTGCCGGGCCAGCTCCGCCCAGGTGCGCGGCGGCGATTCGCCCTCCCGCCGCAGGACGTCGGAGCGGTAGTAGAGCAGTCCGGCGTTGGTGACATAGGGGACTGCGTACAGGCGGTCGTCGAAGGTGGCGGTGTCCACGACCGGCGGCAGGAAGGTGTCCAGCGGGAAGCGGTCCGGCTTCAGCGGACGGATCCAGCCGGCCGCGGCGAACTCGGAGGTCCACGCCACGTCGATGTTCAGGACGTCGAAGCGGTCACTTCCGGAGCGCAGCTCACTGATCATCTGGGCGCGGGTCTCGTCGGCCGAGTCGGGCAGCTCGACGAGGGTCACCCGTTCCCCGGGGCGGTCGCGGTTCCAGTCGTCCAGCAACGGACCCAGGTACTCGGTGAGATCGCCGGCCGTCACGAGCGTCATGGGCCCGCGCCCCGAAACGGGCCCGGCCTCCGCCGCTCCGGGCCGGCCGCCGAAACCCGAGTAACCGGCCAGCAGCACCACGACCACGAGGAGAGCCCTGCCCGCGGTATGCATCCACCGCACAGGTTCCTCCCAGAGCGCCGATCCGGCCGCACCGCCGTTCATCGTGGCCTATGTATACCCGTTAGGCATGGGCGATACTAGACACCCTGGCAGGGAAAGCGGGTGGCGTATACCACGTCCCGCCTCCGAGCCAACAAGAAACTACCGAACGGGAGGGAGGGGGAGCGCGTGCGGCTGCCGCTCCTGGCACTCCTCACCCGCGGCCCGGCGCACGGTTACGAGCTCAAGCAGGACCTTGAGAAGCTCCTGGGCGCCGCGTACCCTCAGCCGAACGTCGGCCAGATCTATGTCACCCTGGGGCGGCTGGAAAAGGCCGGTCTGATCGCCGGCGAGGACATCGAGCAGTCGGGCAGGCCCAACAAGCGTACGTACCGGCTGACCGACGCCGGCCACGAGGCCGTACTCGGCTGGTTCGACGAGACCACCGACGAGCCGCGGGTGCGGGACGAGTTCTTCATCAAGCTCGCACTCGCCCCCCGGTCGGGGCTGGCCGACCCGATCGCCCTGATCAACAAGCAGCGGCGGCAGTACCTGAACACCATGCGCGATCTGTCGAAGCTGGCCGCGGCGGAAGACCGGGACAACCGGATCTCCCAGCTGCTGATCGAGGGCGCCATGCTGCATCTGCAAGCCGACCTCGACTGGCTGGAACGCTGTCAGGAGGAGCTGGAATGAGCGACGACACCGCTCCTGGCGGGACAGGCGCCCCCGCCCCCGGGAGCCCGGTGCCGATCGTGCGCGCCGAAGGACTGACCAAGACCCATCACGGCGAAGGCGCACCCGTCGCAGCCGTACGGGGAGTGGACCTCACCGTCCAGCCCGGTGAATTCGTGGCCGTCACGGGGCCGTCCGGTGCCGGAAAGTCCACCCTGCTGCACCTCATCGGCGGGCTCCAGCGCCCCGACAGCGGCCGCCTGTGGCTCGATGGCAAGCGGGTGGACACCTTTTCCGAGGCCCGCTGGGCGGTGCTGCGCCGGCGGAGCATCGGCGTCGTGTTCCAGTTCTTCAACCTCGTCTCCGACCTCACCGTCGCCGACAACGTCGAACTGCCCGCGCTGCTCGCCGGCGCCTCGCCCAGGTCGGCCCGGGACAGCCGCGCCGAACTGCTCGCCGAACTCGGCCTCGAAGGCCGGGAGCGGTCCATGCCCGGTGAGCTCTCCGGCGGAGAGCAGCAGCGGGTCGCCCTCGCCAGGGCCCTGGTCAACCACCCCGCGCTGCTCCTCGCCGACGAACCGGCCGGCAGCCTGGACAGCAAGGGCACCCGGGAGGTGCTGCGGCTGCTGACCCGCTTCCACCAGCGCGGCCAGACGATCCTGCTGGTCACCCACGACGCCCGGATGGCCAGCGCGGCCGACCGGGTCATCAGCTTCTTCGACGGACGCATAGCCGACGACGCGGCGCTCGGCGGCGGGCCCGGGAGCCCCGGCCGAGGAGTTTCCGGCGTACTCGAACTGAAGGAGTGACCGTGCGGGCCACCCTGCGCTGGGCGCACGCCGATCTCCGGGCACACCGCGGCCAGGCCCTCTTCGTCGTCCTGGCCAGCGCCGGCATCATCGCCTCCCTGCTGCTCGCCGGGGCACTGTTCAGCTACGCGGCCAACCCCTGGCAGCGGATCTTCACCCAGTCCCAGGGCGCCCACGTCTGGCTCCACACCCGGGCCGCCGCCGACGCCGGCGCGCTGTCGGGGCTGGACGGTGTCGCCGGGGTCTCCGGGCCGTTCCGCACCGCGCAGACCACCATGGAGTCGCGCGGCGCCAGGGCGGGCGTGTCCCTGCGCGCGGCGGACACCCGGCCGCCGGAGACCGGCCGGCCGCTGGTCACGGCGGGCAGCTGGCTCGCCCCGCCGGCAGGCGGCGGCGACACCGTCGTACTGGAGAGCTCGGTCGCCCGGGTGCTGTGGGCGGAGCCGGGCGACACGCTGACCGTCGCCGGACCGGACGGCACATCCCACCCCGTCAGGGTGGCCGGGGTCGCCGAGGCCGCCGAACCCCGGCACCTGCCCGGCGGCCGGCCGGGCATCGGCTGGGTGCTGCCGGCCACGCTCGACCGCATCGCACCGGGCAGCGCCGGGCACAGCACGGGGCTGCGGCTGGACGACCCGGCCGACACCGACTTCACCGTCCAGCGCGCGGTCACCCTGCTCGGCGCCGACCGTGTCGCGCAGGTCACCACCTGGCAGCAGGCCCGTGCCGAGGCCGGTGGCGACGACCGGCTGCTCGGCCAGCTGTTCGCCGTCTTCGGGCTGGGTGCGCTGCTGGCCGCCGCGCTCGCCGCCTCCGGAGCCATCGGTGCCCGGATCCGTGGACAGCTCAGGGACATCGCCATCCTCAAAGCGATCGGGTTCACCCCCGGCCAGGTGATACGCGGCTTCCTCCTCCAGCACCTCGCCTTCGCCCTGCTCGGCGTCACCCTCGGCGCCACGGCGATCGCCCTGCTGGGCGCCCGGATACCCGGCCGGATCGGCGAGGCGGCCGCCGTGTGGCAGGACCTGCCCGGGTACACGGCGCTGATGCTCGGCATCCCGAGCGGCGCGGTCCTGCTGATCGCGGCCGCCACCGGTCTCGCGGCCTGGCGGGCCGGACGGGTCCCGCCGGTACCCGCCGCCCGGGCGGCGCTGCCCTCCGCCGCGCCCATGACCGGCCTCGGCCGCCGGGCGCTCGGGATGCGGGTGCCGCCCGCCCTGGTGCTCGGCTGGCGGGCGGCGTTCCCGCGCCGGCCCCGCACGCTGATCACCGTGGCCCGGCTGGCCCTGCCGCTGCTCATGATCACGGTCGCGCTGGTCGCCTGGTCCACCCTGGACCAGTTCCGCAGCAGCCCCGCGCGGATGGGACTGCCCGCCGCCCTGACCGTACGGGCCGAGCGGCCCGGCAGCCTGACCGGCCAGGAACTCGACCGCACTCTGAGCGCGCCCCGGGACGTCGCCGCGGTCCATCCGGCGGTGGAGGTGGCCGCCCTGGTGCCGGGGCAGACCGGCACCATCACCCTGCGCGGGCTCGGTACCGCGCGCGACCCCTATCCGTTCACCGTCGCCGAGGGGCGTCCGGCCGACGGCCCGGACGAAGCGGTCGCCGGGCAGGGGCTGCTCGACCTGCTGGACGTCCGGGTCGGTGACTGGGTGCGTATGACGGTCGAGGGACGGCCGCAGATCCTGCACATCGTCGGGCGCAGCATCGAACCCGAAGCCGGCGGGCGGGTGATCTCCACGACGGTCGACACGCTCCGGGAACGCGACCCCGCGCTACGGGCCGACGTCCGCCATCTCGTCCTGCGGCCGGGCTCCGATCCCCGGTCGGTGAGCGCCGCCCTGGACGACGCGGCCGGGGGAGCCCTCGACATCCGCGAGACGCGCAACCCGGCGGACGGGCTGGATCCCGCGCGAGGGGTGATCGCGGCCCTGATCGCCGTACTGGCCCTGATCGGGCTCACCGAACTCCTGACCCTGATCGGTACCGGGGTCCGCGACCGCGGCCGCGATCTGCTTGCGCTCAAGGCCATTGGGCTGACTCCCCGGCAGATCAGCGCGGCCATCGTCGCGGCCGCCGGGTTCACCGCACTGGCCGCCGCCGTACTCGGCACGGGACTCGGCGTACTGTCGGGCAGCCGGCTGGTGGACATCCAGGGTCACTCCAGCGGCATGGGAGCCGGCATCGCCCACCTGCCGCCCGCGCTGCTGCTGGCCTCGGTCGTGGCCGCCGCGCTGCTGGGCGCCGTCGCGGCGGCCGCGCTGCCGGCCGCCCGGGCCGCCCGGCGCCGCCTGGCGGACTCCCTGAGCGAAACTCTCTGACCCGGACGGGTGCGCTTCGGTATGATCATCGGTACGGCGTCGCGTGTCGGTCACCGTCCGGGTGAGGCATGGAGGTGCCCGTGAGATTGCCCGATGGAGGCATTCCACCGTGTCGGTCCAGTTGAACCACACCATCGTCCACGCCCGGGACAACCGGGAATCCGCCGAATTCCTGGCGCACATCCTCGGCCTCGAGACCGGTCCCGAGTGGGGCCCGTTCATCCCCGTCGTCCTGAGCAACGGCATCACTCTGGACTTCGCGGCCATCCCGGCGGAGTCGATCACCCCGCAGCACTACGCGTTCCTGGTCACCGAGGAAGAGTTCGACGGCATCTTCGGGCGCATCCAGCACGTCGGCATCCGGTACTTCGCCGACCCGCACGGCAAGCAGCCCGACGAGATCAACCACAACGACGGCGGGCGCGGCATGTACTTCATGGATCCGGCCGGCCACGGCATGGAGGTCATCACCCGCCCCTACGGCGGCGGCGAGAGCTAGGGAGTGTCCGGCCGGTGAGCAGCCGGCTCATCGGCCACCGTCCCTGCTCGTGTGGGCGATGCACTCGACGTCGATCCGGTCGGCCAGCTTGGCCAGCTCGATGGTCAGCGCGGCCACGGTCTCCTCGTCGAGATCCGACCCGCCGGTGCGCACCGCGCGCAGCCAGCCCGCGCCCAGGCTCCGCAGCACACCGCTCACGTCCGCCGCCGCGGCGTGCAACACGCCCCGGTCGTCCGGGACCAGAGGCAGCGTCACTTCCTTCATCACTGTCCCTCTCCGGGGTCGGGCCGCGCGGGGGTCCGGACGCGACGACACCACTGTGTTCCCCGCCGGAGCAGGTCCGCCCGCGCTGTGGCCCGTATGGCGGCGGATTTCAGCGGCGGCCCGTCAATACTGACAGCCCCCGGCGCAGACACGTGGCGAGACGGGCCGCGATCCGCCCGTCCGGATCGAGGCGTGGATTGAAGATCGTGACATCGAGGCCGACCGCCGCGGAATCCGCGAGCGCCACCTCCAGTACGTCTTCCAGCTCGCCCCAGTCCAGTCCACCGGGGAGCCGGTAGTCGACGGCCGGCATGACCGCGTCGTCCAGGACGTCGACGTCGAGGTGGACCCAGAACCCGGAGCCGCCTGCCGTACGGAGCCGGCCGACCGCCGTGCGCGCCGCCGCGGCGGCGCCCGCTTCGCGTACCGCGTCGAGGCCCATCGTGCCCAGCCGCGGCGGCAGGGGCTGCATACCGGCCTCCGCCGACTGCCGGGAGTCCCGGAAGCCGAAGGCGACGACGTCCTCGTCCCGCACCAGCGGGCCGCGTCCCTCGAGGCCGGCGAGCACCCGCGGGCCACGGCCCGTGGCCAGGGCGAGTTCCATCGAGGCCACCTCGCCCGTCGGCTCCGCCGACGGCTGGTAGAAGTCCGTGTGGCCGTCGAGGAAGAGCAGACCGCAGCGCCCCCGGCGCTTCAGCGCGAGCAGACTGCCGAGCAGAATGCTGCAGTCACCCCCGAGTACGACAGGGAACCGTCCGCGGCCGAGCACCTCGCCCACGACATCGGCCAGGTCGGCCGAGTACCGGGCGATGTCATGAGGGTTGAGCACCCCGGTGCCGGGGTCGCGCCGCGGATCGTACGGCGGTGGGTCGACGCGCCTCGCGCTCACCGCCTCGAATCCGTCGAGCAGGCCGGCGCCCAGCAGGGCCGCCGGCAGGTCCTCGACGCCGGAGGGCCGCAGCCCCAGGACGGACGGCGCCTCGATGACCGCGAGCTCTCGCACCTGTGCCTCCGACGTCCGTCGAGATCCGCGGGCTGCCTTCACGTCGCAAAGGCATAGTCCCGTTGCCGGGTCGTTAGGGTATGACTTCTTGACTCATACCAGTGGGCAACGTTGACTTCCTGCACCTCGGCCGCAGTGATGCGGCCTTGTCAGGGAAGGCTTGAACGTGAACACACCTGTGCGCCGTGCCGCCATGGCTGCCGCAACCGCCATGACGGCTGTCTCGCTCGCCGCCTGCGGCGGAGGCGAGCCGGACGACAAGGGCGACGAGTTCAGGAAGGGCCCGCTGAACATCGGTCTGCTGCTGCCGGAGAAGCAGACCGCGCGGTACGAGAAGTTCGACCGGCCGCTCATCGAGAAGCGGATCAAGGAGCTCGCACCGGACGCCACCGTCACGTACCTCAACGCCGAGCAGGACGAGGACGAGCAGAAGCGCCAGTTCAACGACCTGATCACCCAGCAGGTGGATGCGATCATTCTGGGCGCCGTGGACACGTGGACCATCTCGAGCGCGGTCGAGCGAGCCGACGACGAGGGTATTCCGGTGGTCGCGTTCGACCGTCTCGCCGAGGGCCCGATCGACGCCTACGCCTCGTTCGACAACGAGGAGGTCGGCCGCGTCCAGGGCAAGGCGCTGCTGGAGGCCCTGGGGGACAAGGCCGAGAGCGGCCGGATCGTGATGATGAACGGTGCGATCACCGACCCGAACGCCGCCCTCTTCAAGAAGGGCGCGCACTCCGTCCTGGACGGCAAGGTCGACGTCGGCAAGGAGTACGACACCAAGGAGTGGAAGCCGGAGAACGCCTACGACAACATGGAGGCGGCCGCCTCGGCCCTCGGCACGGACAACATCGTCGGTGTCTACTCCGCCAACGACGGCATGGCGGGCGGCGTCATCGATGCCCTGAAGGCGGTCGGGTTCGCCGAGATCCCGCCGGTCACCGGCCAGGACGCCGAACTCGCCGCGGTGCAGCGGATTGTTGCGGGCGAGCAGTTCATGAGCGTGTACAAGCCGTACGCGCCGGAGGCCGCGGCCGCCGCCGAGATGGCCGTCGCGCTCGCCAGGGGAGACAAGCTCGACCGCATCGCCAAGTCCGAGGTGGACAGCCCCACCACCACGGACATCCCGTCGGTGCTGGTCCCGGTCGTCTCGCTGACCAAGGACAACATCGACGACACGGTCGTCAAGGACGGCGTGTACACGGTCGCCGAGATCTGCACGCCGAAGTACGAGAAGGCCTGCGAGGCACTCGGGCTCCAGTAGCCCGCCCGCCCCGCCGCCCTTCCGCTCGGCATTCCATTCTGCGCCCGCACCTGGCGGTTCTCCATCGGGCGGCCAACTCGGGCCGACCTGCGCGTTCTGGCCTAGGCTGGGCTCGGGGAGGGCCTTGACCTGCTTCGCCCGAGTGCGCGTGGAGGCACACATGGCCGTACGACACCAGCTGATCAAGAGGCCTCCGCCGGTGGTGTGGTCGGTGCTCGAGGACGGCTCCCACTATGCGGACTGGGTGGTCGGCACGTCCGATTCCCGGCCGGCCGGGGGCGACTGGCCCGAGGTGGGATCGAGGATCGAGTACGACGTCCGGCTCGGGCCGTGGACGGTCAGCGGTCACACCGTCGTCCGGCGCCTCGAACCGCCCCAGTGGCTCGAACTGGAAATCTTCAGCGGCCCGCTCGGCACCGCGCGGATCGCCTTCGACATCCGGCCCTGGGGCCCGGACACGTTGGTCACGGTCGACGAGCACCCCCTGCAGGGCCCCGGCGGCGTCCTGCACAACGCCGCCGTGGACGCGCTGCTCCAACTCCGGCACCGCAGCATGCTGGGCCGCCTCGCGCACGTGGTCGAGAAAGCGCCGGGGCCGGTCAGAGCGGACGCATGAGCGCGTACGGAAGCCCGTACGGAGGCAGGACATGCCCGACGCAGTGGTGATCGGAGCGGGTCCCAACGGTCTCGTCGCCGCGAACCTCCTGGCCGACGCCGGATGGAGCGTAGAGGTACTGGAGGCCGAGGACGAACCCGGCGGAGCCGTGCGCAGCGACCGCGGGGTGCATCCGGACTACGTCAGCGATCTGTGCAGCGCGTTCTATCCGCTGGCCGCGGCGTCGCCGCTGATCGAGGCACTCGACCTGCCCCGGTACGGGCTGCGCTGGAGCCATGCGCCACGCGTGCTGGCGCACCCGCTGCCGGACGGGCGGTGCGCCGTACTGGACCGCGACCGGGGCGCGACGGCGGCCGGCCTGGACACGTTCGCCCCGGGCGACGGCGAGGCGTGGGAACGCCTGTGCGGCATCTGGGAGTTGCTGGGCGACAGGATCCTGGAGGCCCTCTTCACGCCGTTTCCGCCGGTGCGCGCCACGGCATGGCTGGCCGCGCGGCTGCGCAGCGGCGGCGGGCTGCGCCTGGCCCGGAGCCTGATGCTGCCCGTACGGCGGCTGGGGGAGGAGGAGTTCTGTGGTGAGGGCGGCCGGCTCCTCCTGGCGGGCAACGCCCTGCACGCCGATCTCGCGCCGGAGGCGGCGGGCAGCGGCGGTTTCGGCTGGCTGCTGTGCATGCTCGGCCAGACCCACGGCTTTCCGGTCCCGGCCGGTGGCGCGGGGGAGTTGACCGCGGCCCTGGTCCGCCGGCTGGAAGGGCGCGACGCCGTCGTACGCTGCGGGCAGCGGGTCACCGAGGTCGTGGTCCGGGGCGGCCGGGCCGTCGGCGTACGCACCGCCGGCGGCGAGGCGGTCCCCGCGGCAAAGGCCGTACTGGCGGACGTCGTTGCCCCGGACCTGTACACCCAACTCGTCGGCCCCCAGCACCTGCCGGCCCGGATCTTCGACGATCTGCGCCGCTTTCAGTGGGACTTCGCCACCTTCAAGGTCGACTGGGCACTGGACGGCCCGGTGCCCTGGACGGCGCGGGAGGCCGCGACCGCCGGCACCGTACACCTGGCCGACGGGGTGGACGGACTCACCCGGTTCGCGGCCCAGATCGCCATGGGCCAGGTCCCGGACCAACCCTTTGTCCTGATGGGCCAGATGACGACCGCGGACGCCGTGCGCTCCCCGGCCGGCACCGAATCCGCGTGGGCCTACACCCATGTCCCGCACCGGATCAAGGGCGACGCGGGCCCCGACCGACTCACCGGCGTATGGGACGAACCCGAGCAGGAGGCGATGGCGGACCGGATCGAGGCCCAGGTGGAGCGCTACGCACCGGGCTTCCGCGCCCGCGTGCGGGCCCGGCGGATCCTCGCTCCGCCGACACTGGAGGCGATGAACTCGAATCTGCACGGCGGGGCGATCAACGGCGGCACCACCAGCCTCCACCAGCAGCTCGTGTTCCGACCGATCCCCGGCACCGGACGCCCGGAGACGCCGGTGAGCGGTCTGTATCTCGCCTCCTCCAGCGCGCACCCCGGCGGCGGCGTGCACGGCGCTCCCGGCGCCAACGCCGCCCGGGCGGCCCTGCGTTCCCACCGCGTGGGGGGACGCGTACTCGCCGGGGCGCAACGAGCCCTGGCCCGCCGCGGCAGAACCGGCAGGACCGACCGCGGGTAGGGACACCGGGAACGGCCGTCGGCCGGGACGGCCGGCTGCCGTCGGCCTCGCGCACGCCTGGAGGAGCGTGGGAGGCCAACGGCAGCCGGGTGCCGCGGTGGTGTCACTCGGCCGGGTAGATGTCCCCGGCGCCCATGCTGCTCTCCTGCTCGCTCTGCTCCTGCAGCCGACGTGCCTTGTCCCGGAGCCGTTGACGCTCCTCGGGGTCGGTCGTCCGCTCGGCGGCCTCGTTCATCTCCTGGGCCTTCTCGCGCATCTGCCGGGCCCGGCCTCGGGATTCGCCTGCGACGCTCATGGTCACTCCTTGATGTGAGGGGAAGAGCGGGCATCAACAGCGAACCAGCGCCCTCACCGCTCCGCATCTCGAAGCGTCACTGTCCGCCACCGGTCACCGCCGGTCACGGAGCACCGCCTCGGCCACCGCACGGCGTCGGCGTCGAGGACCCGACAACTCGTCGTCCGGCGGGGTCAGTTACCGCACTCCGTGTCGATTGTGGCCTGCGTCACCTTCCAGGAAGCTGACGCCCCCACATCGGGCCAGTGAGAAGGACGACGCATGTCCAGCAGCAGAAAACCCGAGGTCCACCGTCTCAAGGCGAACTCCGTCGGGCTCGTCGGCGTCGTGTTCATGGCCGTCGCCACGGCCGCGCCCATCACCGCGATGACCGGCAACCTCCCCATCGCCGTGGGCTTCGGCAACGGCACGGGCGCGCCCGCCGGTTATCTCTTCGCGACCGTCGTGCTGACCGTCTTCGCGGTCGGGTACGTGGCCATGGCCAAGCGGATCACCGCGGCGGGCGCGTTCTACGGCTTCATCTCGCACGGCCTCGGCCGCATCGCCGGTATGGCCTCCGGCATGCTGGCCGTCCTCGCGTACATCGTCTTCGAGGCCTCCATCGTCGGCGTGTTCGCCTACTTCGCCAAGACCACCGTCGCGGACCAGCTCGGTGTCGACCTGCCGTGGATCCTGTACGCGGCCGCGATGCTCGCCGTCACCGCCGTACTCGCCCACTTCGACATCAACCTCACCGCGAAGGCCCTCGGCGTCATGCTCATCGCCGAGGTCGCGGTCCTCTTCGCCGTCGCCACCGCCGTGCTCCTCGCGGGCGGCGGCCCCGACGGCATCCCCACCGCGCCCGTCAACCCGGTGAACGCCTTCAGCGGCACCTCGGCCGGACTCGGTCTCTTCTTCGCCTTCTGGTCCTGGGTCGGCTTCGAGTCGACCGCGATGTACGGGGAGGAGTCCCGCGACCCGAAGCGGGTCATCCCGCGCGCCACCCTGATCTCCGTCATCGGCGTCGGCCTCTTCTACATCTACGTGTCCTGGATGACCATCGCGGGCAACGGCCTGGCCGGCTCGGCCGAGCTGTCCGCCTCCGCCAGCCCGCTCGACCTGTTCTTCGCGCCCACCCGGGAGTTCATCGGCGGCTGGGCCGTCGACGCCTTCCAATGGCTGCTGCTCACCGGCTCGTTCGCCTGCGGCATGGCGTTCCACCAGTGCGCCGCCCGCCATCTCTACGCGATCGGTCGCGAAGGCTTTCTGCACCCTGCCCTGGGCCGTACGCACGCCAAGCACGGCTCCCCGCACGTCGCCTCGGTCGTCCAGACCTGCATCGCGGTCGCGCTCGTCGCGCTGTTCTGGCTCACCGGCCAGGACCCGTACATCCACCTCTACACCCTGCTGGCGATCCTCGGCACGATGGCGATCCTGATCGTCCAGACCCTGTGCTCCTTCGCCGTCATCGGCTACTTCCGCAAGAACCACCCCGAGGACCGGCACTGGTTCAGGACCTTCACCGCGCCGCTGCTCGGCGGTCTCGGGATGACCGCGGTCGTCGTCCTGCTGGTGCTCAACATGGAGACCGCGGCCGGTCTCGCCGCCGACTCCGTCTTCTTCCGGCTGATCCCGTGGATCGTGGCAGCGGTCTTCCTCGGCGGGCTCGGACTCGGCCTGCACCTCAGGGCCAGGCGGCCCGAGCGTTACGAGATCATCGGCCGGATCGTGCTGGAGGACGCGGCCGAGCGCACCGAGGGCCCGGGCGATCCCGACGACCCCGAAGGCCCCGGAGAAAGCGACCCCGCGCCATCCACCGCGACCGTCTGAGGAGCACCCTCATGTCCGGAACACAGCCGATGCACGCGCTTCGCCGACTCGCCGCCGAACACGCCGCCGCCCGCCGGCTGCGCATGCCGGTGGCCGACCTCCGCGGCAGCAGCCGCCGGGACCTGCTCAGGAGAGCCGCCGCGCTCGGCCTCGGCACCGCCCTGGCCGCCGCTCAGCCTGCGGCCGCTGCGGCCGCGGCATCCGTACCGCCGGGCCGCCGCGGCGCGGCACCGCGCGTCGCCGTCGTCGGCGCGGGGATCGCCGGGCTGACCGCCGCCCTCACCCTCCAGGACGCGGGCGTCCCCTGCACGGTCCACGAGGCCGACCCGGCCAGGGTCGGCGGCCGGATGTGGACCCAGCGCGACCACTGGGCGTACGGCCAGCACTCCGAGATCGGCGGTGAGCTGATCGACACCAGCCACAAGAAGATCCTCGAACTCTGCCGCCGGTTCGGCCTCCCCGTCGAGGACTTCCTCGGCGGCGGACCGAACGGCGCGGAGGAAGTCCTCTGGTTCAACGGCACGTACTATCCGCGCCATCAGGCGGACGAGGACTTCAAGGCCGTCTACCAGGCCCTCCGCCGGGACCTCCAGGAAGCTGGCGAGGTCCGCTGGGACCAGTCCACCCCGGCCGGTACCGCCCTGGACACCATGTCGCTCCACGAGTGGATCGACTCACGCGTGCCGGGCGGTCACTCCTCGCCGCTCGGCCGGTTCTTCGATGTCGCGTACAACGTCGAGTACGGCGCCGACACCACCCAGCAGTCCGCGCTCGCCCTCGTCCTGCTGATGGGCTATCAGACCAATCCGGGCAACTTCAACGTCTGGGGACTCTCCAACGAGCGCTACCACATCACCGGCGGCAACGATCAGCTCCCGCACTCCATGGCGCAGTCGCTCCCGCCGGGATCGATTCTGATGGGCCGGCAGCTCACCGCCGTCAGGGCACACGCCGACGGCACCCAGACCCTCACCTTCAGCGAGAGCGGCACCACCCGCACGGTCACCGCCGATCACACCATCCTGTGCGTACCCCTGCCGATCCTGCAGCAGCTCGACCTCTCCGGGGCCGGGTTCGACCCCCGGATGACGAACCTGCTGCGCGACGCCCGCATGGGGTACTGCACCAAGCTCAACATGCAGTTCGGCTCCCGGCCCTGGCGCGGTAGGGGGCCCTGGCCCGGAGTCTCGGCCGGCGACTGCTTCACCGACAGCGACGTCCAGCAGACGTGGGACACCACCAAGATCCAGCCGGGCACCGGAGGCATCCTGATCCAGTACGCCGGCGGCAGCCTCGCCAAGTCGCTCACCCCGGCGGGCCCCTTCTCCACCGAGGCCGATCCGTACGTCCGTGACCTGGCCGCCCGCCGCCTCACCGGGATCGACGACTTCTTCCCCGGTACGAAACGGGCGTGGAACGGCCGGGTCCAGCTCTCGGCCTGGCACCGCAATCCGCACGCACTGGGCGCGTACTCCTACTGGCCGGTGGGATATCTGCACCGTTACGCCGGCTACGAGGGCACCGCGCAGGGCAACATCCACATCGGCGGCGAGCACTGCAGCTACGACTTCCAGGGCTTCATGGAGGGCGGCGCCACCGAGGGCGAGCGCGCGGCGAACGAGGTGATCGCCGCCGTGTGCTGAGGCGTCCGCGGCTCGGCCTCCACCGTCGTTCCGGCCGGCTTCAGGCGGGGAGGGTGATCAGGCCGAGCGGCGGGGACGTGGGCTGCGCCGAGCCTCCCGCGGGCTCGACGGTGATGCCCACGCCCGTGGCCCCGTCGACGGGACCATCGAGCAGCCGCATCTCCTGTGCGTCCTCGCCGCTCACCAGCCCGGCCGGCCGGAAGGAGCCGGCCTCGGCGAACCACAGCTCGTACACCTTGTCGGCCGGCAACTGCGGCAGGCCCGAGGCGATGAACGCTGCCGCGTCCTGGCTGCGGGACACGGCCACGGACGCGGTGCCCCCGTCCGAGAGTTCCCATGTCACGATCCTCGTGTCGGGGGCGGCCAGTACGTCCGCCAGGGCGGCGTACCGCTGCTCGGCCTGCCGTACGGCCGTCCTCGCGTCCTGGGCTTCCTGGTTCTGCCACAGGGCGATGCCGCCGAACGCGGCGGCAGCGGCCAGGCAGGCGGCCAGGACGAGGCGGCCCGGCCGGACCCGCGTCCACCGGGGCCGCCCGGGTGTCCCGAGCGGAGGGCGGCGCTCCTGCCGGGTGGCGGCGACCCGCTCCAGTACCTGCTCCTTCATGCCCGCGGGCGGAACGACCGCGAGTTCCTGCCCCAGCCGCGCTGCGGCGGCCGACAGCTCCGCCACCTCACGCGCACACGTCTCACAGGACGCCATGTGCTTCTCGAACGCCCTGCGCTCGTCCTCCGGGAGCGCGTGCAGAGCGTAGGCGCCGGTGTCGTGACACAGATCGGCGTCGCTCATGACCCACCTCCCAGACAGTCACGCAGTCGGATCAGGCCGTCACGCAGGCGCGTCTTGACCGTCCCCAGGGGCAGCGAAAGCGACCGCGCGACCTCCCGGTAGGTCAGTCCCCGGTAGTAGGCCAGAGCCACCGCCTCGCGCTGGATCTCGGTGAGGGTGCGCAGACAGCGGCGGACCTCCTGCTGCTCCAGCCGGGTCTCCACCTGCTCGGTCACGTCGTCGAAGGGCGTCGTCCGGTCCAGCAGGGCGGCCCGCTCCTCACGGTCCCTCAGTGCCTGGGTTGACCGCACCCGGTCCACCGCGCGCCGGTGGGCGAGCACCATGACCCACGTCAGCGCCCTGCCCCGCTCGCGGCGGAACCGTCCGGAGGTGCGCCAGACCTCTACGAGCACGTCCTGCGTCACCTCCTCGGCCTGCGCCGGATCCCGCAGGATCCTGGACACGAGTCCCATCACAGGGCCGCTGACCGCGTCGTACAGGGGAGTGAAGGCGTCCCGGTCACCTTGGGCGACCCGGTCCATGAGTGCGTCCAGATCCGGCTCGCCCGACCGGCGTCGGGCGTCACGGCCGCTGTCGGCGGTTGACACGCAAGTTCCCTCGCTCACCTGTTGCGTCGCTCGTAGGCACACTCGGGCGAATCGTCTTCCATGTCATCACTGATTCGGAGCGGACGCACCCGTGGATTGGTCCACACCACCGGCCCGTCAGAGAGCGGCCGTCACTCGTTCGAGTGAACGGCCAATCCGCTGACCGGGTGGTTCCGAATGGGGGGTGTGAGGATCACCGGCACCACCTTCATCCGCGGCGGACTGGCCGCGCTCAGCGGTCTGCTCTCCGGGTACGCGGCACTCGCGGTCGCCGAACTCGTCTCGGCGGCCGTTCGGCCCCAGGCGGGCCCGGTTACCGCGGTGGGCGGTGCGGCCATCGACCGCACACCCGCCGCGGTCAAGGACTGGGCGATCCGCAATTTCGGCACCAACGACAAGCTCGTGCTCCAGCTCGGCATCCTCGTCGTGCTGGGCCTGCTGGCCATGGCACTCGGGCTCCTCGCCCTGCGTCACCGGCGTGTCGGTGCGGCGGGCGTCCTGGTCTTCGGGGTGGTGGGCGCGGCCGCGGCCGTCAGCCGGCCGGATTCGACCGGTCCGGTGGACGGGCTGCCCTCGCTCGTCGGGGCATTGGCGGGTGCGGTCCTGCTGTACGTCCTGATCGGCCGCCTCACCGCGATGCGCGGCCCGGCCTCCGAATCCGGCGCCGACTCCGGATGGGACCGCCGGGGCTTCCTGGTGGCGGCCGGCGCGGCCGCGCTCGCCTCGACCGGCGCCGGCGCCCTGGGGCGCAGCCTGAACGCCTCCCGGGGGCAGAACGCGGTCGCTTCACGGGCCGCGGTGACCCTGCCCGGCCCGGCGTCCCCCGCCGCGGCCGTGCCGCGGGGTGCGGCGCTGCGCATCCCCGGGATCAGCGCGTTCACGACACCGAACAAGAGCTTCTACCGGGTGGACACGGCGCTGGTGGTGCCGAAGGTCGATGCCATGCGGTGGCGACTGCGCGTCCACGGCAAGGGCGTGACCCGCCCGCTGACGCTCACGTTCCAGGACCTGCTGGAGCGGGAGCTGATCGAGCGGGACATCACCTTGACCTGTGTGTCCAACGAGGTCGGCGGACCGTACGTGGGCAATGCGCGGTGGATCGGCGTACGGCTCGCCGATGTGCTGCGCGAGGCCGGAGTGAAGCCGCCGTCCAAGGGCGGCCCGGCCGACCAGCTGGTGGCCCGCTCGGTGGACGGCATGACGCTCGGCACTCCCGTCGAAACGGTCATGGACGGCCGCGACGCGATGCTGGCGGTGGGCATGAACGGTGAACCCCTGCCGCTCGACCACGGCTTCCCGGTACGGATGCTCGTACCCGGGCTGTACGGATACGTCTCGGCCTGCAAGTGGATCGAGGACATCGAGCTCACCACGTTCGACGACTTCGACCCGTACTGGGTGAAGCGGAAGTGGGCGCGCGAGGCCCCCATCAAGACGCAGTCCCGTATCGACACCCCCAAGCCGTTCGCCCGGCCCAAGGCCGGCACGGTCGTGGTCGCCGGGGTGGCGTGGGCCCAGCGGCGTGGCATCGACCGCGTCCAGGTCCGCGTCGACGACGGGCCCTGGCAGGACGCCGACCTGGCGGCGGAGGCCACCACCGACACCTGGCGGCAGTGGTCCTACCGCTGGCCGGCCACGCCGGGAGGCCACACCCTCACCGTCCGCGCCACCGACCGGACCGGCCGGACCCAGACCGAACAGCGCGCCCGGCCCATCCCCGACGGCGCGAGCGGATGGCATTCGGTGGTGGTCACCGTCGACTGATCATCCGTCGCTCTCCCGGAGCTTCGTTCCACCGTCTCGATTCAGCACGTCAAACAACCAACACGTCAAACAACCAAGGAGAACCGTTATGAACGCTCTTCGTTTCCGTCGCGCCGCCGTCGCCGTGGCAGCCGCCGCTGTGCTGCCTCTCGCGCTGACCGCCTGCGGTGACGACGGCAAGGACGCGTCGTCCAAGCCGGGTTCGGACACCAAGTCCAGCGCGGCCGCGCCTCCCAGCGATACCGCTGACGACGCGGCGGCGATGGACAAGCCGTTCGGTCCGGCGTGTGCCTCGGTCCCCCAGGACGGCGCGGGCAGCTTCGACGGCATGGCCAAGGACCCGGTCGCCACCGCCGCCTCCAACAACCCGGCCCTGTCCACCCTGGTCACCGCCGTGAAGAAGGCCGGCCTGGTCGACACCCTCAACAACGCCGAGAACATCACCGTGTTCGCACCGACCAACGACGCCTTCGCCAAGATCCCCAAGGCCGACCTCGACAAGGTCCTGGCCGACAAGGCCATGCTCACCAAGATCCTCACCTACCACGTCGTGGGCGAGAAGCTCACCCCGAAGCAGCTGGAGAACGGCAGCTACGAGACCCTGCAGAAGGGCATGCTGACCACCGCCGGCACCGGCGAGGAGTACAAGGTCAACGACACGTCCAACGTCGTCTGCGGCAACGTCCAGACCGCGAACGCCACCGTCTACATCGTCGACACCGTCCTGATGCCCAAGTAGCACCACCGGCTCGGCTGCGCGAGTGAGGCCCCGGGACGGACGTCCCGGGGCTCACCGTCGCCGGCAGGCTGCTGCGGCTCACCGCTTGTAGTGACACTTCCAGTAGCCCCGGTCCCAGTCCCGGTCCCAGTAGCCCTTGACCCAGATGTACTTGTAGTGGCCCTTCCACTTGCCGTCGTGGTCCCAGTAGCCGTGGTGCCACCTGCCGTGGTGGTCGTAGTAGCCCGCGTGCCATGTCCAGTGGTGGCCGTAGTCCTTGACCCACTTCCTCTCCCAGTGGCCCTTGACCCACTTCTTCCCCCAGTGCCCCTTGTGCCAGGTGCACCGGTCGTCGCGGTCGCCGGCGACATACGAGGTCGCCGACGTGGGTGTCGGAGCGGCGGCAGCGGTGCCGGCGGCACCCAGAGCAGCACCACTGGTCAGCAGGCCCGCCGCGGCGGCAGTCGCCACCAGGCGGCGAACGCGGATGGCAACAGGCATCAGTCACACCTCCTCGATTCCGGTCGGACGTACGTTCACGGATGGTTCGGAGCAAGCGGCACCCCGGATTGGGGCAAATGAGAAAAAAGTAAGAAATCACCAAAGAGGCGAGGGCGGCGCTCGTGAAGGCCGCGCGCCCCCTCCGCGCGACCTTGTTGCTTCCGACTGGCTGAAAGCAGAGCCATCCCGTCGTCCGGACCGGGTAGAGGCAGGGATGTGCTCGGCGCGAGTTTCGGTACTTCACAACGAAGTGGGGCGAAAGTGATCCGGGTTCTCCTGGTGCACGACTCGGGGCTGATGCGGTCGGCGCTCACGGCGCTGCTGCAGCCCGCGGACGGTATAGACGCAGCCGCCAGCTGCTGGGAGAAGGCCCCCGGCCGGGCCCGCTCCCTGCGGCCCGATCTGTGCGTCGTGGACGCCGACTGCCCGGGGTCCTCGCGATTACCGGAGCATCCGGCGGGGGAGGGCTGCGAACTCCTCGTCCTCGTGCGGTCCTGCCGGCCGGGCATCCTGCGCCGCGCCGCGCAGGCCAAGGCGCTGGGGTTCGTCGACAAGGACGCCTCGGCCGCCGTGCTGCTGAAAGCGATCAAGACGGTGGCGGCGGGGAAGCGGTACGTCGACTCCTCCCTCGCGCTCGACCTCCTCCAGGCCGCCGAGATGCCGCTGACCCCCCGTGAGCTGAGCGTCCTGGCACTCGCCGCGGACGGGGCGTCGGTACCCGAGACGGCTTCCACGCTGCGGTTGAGCAGGGGAACCGTGCGGAACTACATGTCCGCCATCGTCCGCAAGACGCACGCCCGCAGCTGGCTGGACGCCGTCCGGAGATCGCAGGGCGCCGGCTGGGTGTAGCGGCGGGTCGGCGGGCGGCTCAGATGCGCTCGGCGTGCCAGTGCCCCACGAGATCCCGGTACAGCGGCGAGCAGCCGAGCAGCTCCTGGTGGGTGCCGCACGAGGCGTCGACGCCGTCGAGTACCAGAATCCGGTCGGCCCGCCGGGCCGAACTGATGCGGTGAGCGACCACGACCAGCGTGCCGGGCCGCTGGGCGAAGGCCTGTTCGGCCCGGGCCTCGGCCGCCGGATCGAGGTGGCACGTCGCCTCGTCCAGGATGACGAGCGGCGCGGGCGACAGATGGGCCCGGCCGAGCGCGATGAGCTGCCGTTCGCCCTGTGACAGGGCCGCCGGATCGACGGACGCGCCGAAGCCGCCGAGCCTGCGCACCAGCGGGCCGAGGCCGACCGCGTCCGCCGACGCGCCGACGGCCGAGGGGGGCGCCCCGTCCGGGCACAGGTAGAGCAGGTTGTCGTACAGGCTGCCGGTGAAGACGTAGGCCTGCTGCGGGATCAGCACCCGCAGCCGCGAAGGATCCCGTACGGCCGGGTGGTGCGCCGGCCGGCCCTCGACCCACACCTCCCCCCGGTCCGGTACGAGCAGCCCGGCGAGCAGACAGGTCAGCGTGGACTTGCCGATGCCGCTGGGCCCGACCACCGCGAGGTGTTCGCCCGGACCGATGGTCAGGTCGAGGCCGCGCACCACGGGCTGTGCTCCCGGGCCGTACGCGAACGTCACCGCGCGCAGTTCGGCCGCCGGTACGCCGGCACCGCGGTCCGGCTCCTCCTCCCTCCGCCCGCCGGTGGCCGGACCGGCCGGCAGGGCGGGGAGGGGAGCCGGTTCCGGGGCCAGCCGGCCGAGGATGACGAGCAGCCTGGTTCCGGCCGCGCCGAGGGCGTTCATCAGCGTGTGCAGAGCCGGCAGCAGAGCCTGGGTCAGGTACGTCAGCGCGCCGAGCAGAGCTCCCGTGCTCACGCCCTCGCGCAGCAGCCAGGGGGCGGCCACCAGGAGCAGTACGACCGGCAGGTGTCCGGCCACCCCGAGGGACAGGGCGCGCGCACCGGCCCACCGGGCCAGTCGGCGGGCCGCGTGCGCCTCGGCCTCGATCAGGGTGCGGGTCCGCTCCGCGGTGACCGTCCGGGCGCCGCACGCCACCACGTCCCGCAGGCCGTGCGCGATCGTCCCGAACTGGGCCGCGAGGGCTTCGTCGGCCCGGAGGAAGTCGCGCTGCCGGGCGGCCATCGGCACCAGAGTGGCCGCGAAGAGCAGGAGCCCCGTCAGCAGCGGCGGCGCGACCACGAGCAGCAGCTGCGGAGCCAGCGCCGCCAGACCGACCAGCGCACCCGCCGCGGTGAACACGAAGGACCGGGCCACGAGCACCAGCCCGGCGAAGCTGTCCCGTGCGATCTCCGTCTGGTTGGTCAGCCGGGAGACCACCGCGCTGTCCGCCGCGCGCGCCGGGTCGGCGAGTGCCTCGTGCAGCGACCGGGCCACCACGCGGCGCAGCAGACCGTCCCGCAGCGGCTCCACCAGGTCCGCGAGACCGCGGAAGACGCCACCGGTGGCCAGGCCGCCGATGACGACGGCCGCCGCGGCCACGGCCAGCCAGGCCAGGCCGGTACCGGTGTGCCCGGCGAGGAAGCCCTCGTCCAGCGCCATGGCCACCCCGTAGCCGCCCAGGAAGGTGTGGGCCGACTCCAGCAGCGACCAGCCGCCGAGCGTGAGCAGGACGCGTACGCGCCGGCCGAGGAAGCGCTGGGCCTGAGGCAGGAGGCGTGGGCGCGTCGTCGTGGTCACCCCTCCTCCTCGTCCCGGTCACACGTGGCGGAGCCGCCCGCGAACACCGCCCGGTAGGCGGCCTCTTCCCACAGGATGTCGTGCGGCCCCACCGCGCGGACGCGGCCCTCCTCCAGCCATACGACCTGATCGGCGCGCGCCGCCGAGGACACCCGGTGGGCGATCAGCAGCCGGGTGCCCGTCCGCACGTCGCGCTCCAGTGCCCGGCCGACATGGAGTTCGGTCACGCTGTCCAGGCTGGACGTGGCGTCGTCCAGTACCAGTAGGCGGCCCGCGTGGGCGAACGCCCGGGCCAGTCCCAGGCGTTGCAGCTCGCCGCCCGACAGGGGCGCGTCGGTGAGCGAGGTCGCGTAGCCGGCGGGCAGCAGCCGGACGAAGGCGTCGGCCCCCGCCGCGCGGGCGGCGGCCCCGATCTCGCCGGCCGAGCGCGTTCCCGGTCCGAAGCCGATGGCGGCGCCCACGGTGTCGCCGAACAGGACCGGCCGTTCGAAGGCGTACCCGACCTCGCGGCGCAGCGCCGCCGGATCGGCCTCGGTCAGCGGTACGCCGTCCAGCGTCACCACCCCCGCGTCGGGGTCGGTCAGCCGCCCGGCGACGGCCGCGAGCGTGGACTTACCGGCTCCCGAACGCCCGACGACGGCCGTCGTGGTGCCGCCCGGTACGACGAGGTCGACCCCGCGCAGTACGGCGGAGCCACCGCGGGAGACGGTGACGCCGCGCAGTTCCAGGCGTCCGGGGCCGTCCGCGGGCAGCGGGCGCGTTCCGTGCCGTACCGGGGGCAGGGCGAGGAGTTCGGCCGCGCGGGCGGCCGCGGCGCGGGCGCGCAGGAGAGAGCTCAGCTGGCCGGTGACCGCGCCCAGCCCGGCGGCGAGCGCGGCATAGCGGGAGGCGGCCAGCAGGTCGCCGACGGACAGGCTCCCGCCCACCAGCCGCACTCCGCCGACCGCCAGGACGCCGGTGGTCAGCAGTGGCACCAGAATGCCGCTGCCGACCGAGGCGCGACCGTAGAGCCGCCACATGCGCCGCCCCTGCGCGCCCAGTTGGGGCAGTGGCGCCAGGACGCGCGTGCGTTCCCGGTCGGCGGACCCCGCCGCGGCGATGGTGCGCGCGCCCCCGAGTGCTTCGAGGAGGCGGGTGGCGATGTCCGCCTGCACACGCTGGTACTGGGAGATGCTGTCGGAGGATCCCCGGGCGAACGTACGCAACAGCAGAGCCAGCAGCGGGAGCCCCGCGAGGAAGACGAGCAGCAGCCAGACGTCGATGAGCGCCAGCGCGATCAGGCCGCCGGCCGGGACGAGCAGTGAGGCCAGCCCGATCGCCACCGTACTGGGCGCGCTGCCCGCGTCGGCGGCGTTGCCGGTCAGGCGGGTCACGAGGTCGCCGGGAGTGAAACGGCCGGCGGCGCGGTGCGGCGCGAGCGAGAGCAGGTGGCCGGTTCCGCACCGGCGCAGCCAGGCGGTGGTGCGGGCGCTGGTGGTGCCTGCGGCCAGCGCCTCCAGCGCGTCGAAGACGACCTCGGCGGCGATGAGTACGGCGCACAGCGCGACAGCCGCCCGCATGCCGGGGGCTCCGTCGAGCAGCAGGTCGAGGGTGTGCCCGAGAACGGCGGGCAAGGCGACGGCAGCGGCGGCGGACGCGGCGCTGCAGAGGAAGACGGTGGCGGTACGGCCGGCACTGTGCCGGACCGCACGGGCCAGGAGGCCGGAACCGTCGGCACCGGGACCATCGCCGTCGGAACCGTCGAAGCGGGAAGCGAGTTCTGCCGTGTCCTGGGTCATCGGGGTCGTCGGGGCCATCGGATGCGGTGCTCGCCTCCCTCGGTGCGGTGCACGGGGGATGCCGGGGTCCCGGGCGAGGGTCGCTCGCCCGGGACCCCGGCGACCTCGGGTCAGTGACAGGTGGTGACGCTCAAGCTGCTGTCGCCGCAGAGCAGCAGACTCGCGCGGCTGCCGCCGGTCGCGAACTCCTCGGTGTCCTCGGACTTGGGGGTCTCCAGCGTCTGCAGGTCGAGAAGTGTCATGAGGTGTTCTCTCCTTCTGTTGGGGACGGATCTTGCTCGGGCCCCCCGACCGGGGGGCCGGCTTCAGGGCCGCCGTGGCGGCGGGAGGAAGGGCAGGTGCACGGGGCGGTCGTGCAGTGCGCTGCCCAGCGCGAGGAGGCAGCCGGCTGTCCCGGTGCCGAGGTCCATGGACAGGCGCATCATCTGCTCGCCCGCGAAGGCCAGATGCCCCTGGTACGGCACCACGCCCCAGGCCAGCGAGTCGATCTGGCGGCGCAGATCGGCCGCACGGGTGCCCGGACCGCCGGTCGTCGTCCGGCTCAGGTGCAGCACCATGCCGGCGGCGCCGCGGAACAGTCCGGGCTGGGCGTAGAACCTGGCCTGCGCCGCCTGCACGATCTCGCCCCTGGCCCGTTCGAACTCCTCGTCGGGACGGTGGGCCAGGTAGTCGTCGAGCACCATGCCGATGCCCACGCTGCCGGCGCCCAGGTAGGGCATGGTCCGCCACCCCTCGTCGACCTGGAGGGCTCCACCCACCCCGCGTAGACAGCGGGCCAGGTCGTGGCGGAGCGCGTCGGCGGCCAGGTCCAGCAGCGCCGGGTCGCCGGTCGTCTCGTACAGGCGCAGGTGGAGCAGTGCCGTTCCGGTGGCTCCGTGCAGGAGCCCGGCCCGCGGGGTCCTGCCGCCGGCGGGGCCCGGGAGCGGTGGGGCGGCCCGCTCGGTCACCAGCCGGACGCACCGGAGGGCCGCCTCACGCAGCGCGCTCTCACCGGTGGAGGTGGCCAGGGAGTCCAGGGCCAGTCCGATTCCGGCCAGGCCGCTGTGCAGGTCGGGTGCGATGTGCTGCCAGTTCTGGCCGATGAGGGTGTCGAGGAGGTCGAACGCCCTTTCCTGGTGCCCGAGCCGTTCCAGCACCCAGGCGATGCCCGCCAGACCGTCGTAGAACCCGAGAGGGCTGCCGGACGCGGGGGCCTTCGCCGCTCGCAGCAGCCATTCCTCCGCTTCGGGGTCCGGCCCGGCACCGGTCTCGGACAGCGCGTAGAGAACGCCGGCCGCTCCGTACGCGAAGCAGGCGCCGCCCGCGGCCGTGCCGAACTGGGCCGTGTCCCCGGGGAAGATGCGATCCTCCCGCGCTGGGGTGGCGGAGGCCAGGATGGCCCGGACCATGGAGTCACGGCTGCGCGGCCAGTCGGCGAGCTCCACCGGCAGGTACGGCTGCGCGGGCAGGTGCGGCTGCGCGGAGCCCCGCGCCGGGGCCGCCGGTGCGCCGGGAGTGCGAGCGCCGCGCAGGATCTCCTCGACCGCCTCCCGGAGGAACGCGGGCGGTACCGGGAACTGTTCGGCCGCGATCGCGGCGAGATGCCCCGCCTTCGACCGGTCGATGGCGAACAGACTGGTGAGCGGCAGGAACAGCGCCAGCCGCAGGCAGGCCAGCGCGTACCGGTCGACGTCGAAGCCCCGGCGGTCGGCGGGTGCGACGAACCCCGGATTGGCGATGACCTGGCGGCGCTCCGCGTCGTCGACGGCGGCCGCCTCGAAGTCCAGCAGGACCACGGACTGTTCGTCCTCGGACACCATGATGTTGAAGAGATGGAGGTCGTTGAAGGCCACGCCCCGGGCGTGGATCGCCGCTACGGCGTCCTCCACCAGGCGGTGGATCCGCAGGGCCCACCGGGTGTACTCGGCCAGGCGCTCCGGCCCGGGATCCGCTTCGATCAGTGGGTGCCGGTGGGCGAAGAAGCGGCTCAGCGGGCGGCCCTCGACGTACTCCAGCACCAGGAACCGGTGGTCGCCCCAGGTGAACCAGTCGAGCACCTCGGGAGTGCAGGCGAGCCCCGACAGCCGCCGCAGTGCGTCCCTCTCACGCTCCAGCCGGGTCACCGCGTCGGCCCCGTCGGCGGCCAGGCCGGCGTACGGCCGGGCCTCCTTGAGGACCACCCGGGTATCGGTGCGCACATCCCGGCCGACGTACACGCCGCCGCCGTTGGAGAAGTGCAGCGCGTGTTCGATCCGGTACGGCAGTTCGGCGAGCTTCGTCGCGGAGCGGGCGGCCAGATGCGGTTCAAGGAAGGAGGGGAGCGTGACCCACTCCGGGACGTGGAAGGCGGGAGTCCTGCGGTCGGGCACCAGCCGTCCCTGCGCGTCCTCGACCGCTGGGCACAGCTCACCGCCGTCGTCGTAGCAGTGCCGCTCGGTGAAGCTGCCGTAGCGCACGTACACCGGACCGTCGTTCCACCGCAGGTCGCTGAGGATGTACGGGCCGGGCTCGCCGCCGAGCAGGGCGTCCAGGTCCTCGGCGATGGTGCGGCACTGGTCGTCGTCGGCCGGGTAGACGGTGATGAACTTCCCGCTGGCGGCCCGGTCGGCGTACTTGGCGTTGCGGGTGTGCAGCAGATACCGGCTCGGCATGCACTTGAAGGCGATCGAGCGAGGGACGCAGTAGTCCCAGACCTGTGCGAGCACCTTCTCGGCGTTGTCCAGGGTTGCGGACACGTGGATCTTCCATCCCTGGCAGGGGAGTTCACTGTCCAGGGGCCGGAACGCCAGCCAGTCGCCCGACTGATGGCGCTGCCAGTTCTCCGGCAGTTCGCGCAGGGCGGCCGGGTAGAGAGCGGTGCCGGCGCCGTCCTGCCGCGAACGGTGGGGCGCGTCGTAGAAGTGCCGGTCCGCGTCGCAGAAGGCGGCGTACCCCTTGTTCATCCCACTCCTTCGGCCGATGACACCAAGACGCTGACAGGCCGTCGGAGTGCGTAACAGTCACGAACGTCATGAGCCACCCGTGAAGAACTTCATGCCTCTTCACGGCGACGTCCCTGATTGCTTTTCGCCGTTCCGGGTAGGCGCGGCAGCTGGACGTACGACTGACCGCCTGACACGGGAGAGACGACATGGCATCGAACCCACCGATATACGACCAGCTGGTGCAGGAGCACGGCGACGTCGTCCAGGAGGCCCGTGAGGCCGCCCACCACACGCACCAGCAGGCCGAGATCGCGCTGGACTGGACGGGCCTGCGGCCCCCGCCGCCCCGCGACGACGCACACTTCAGGCAGCTGGGCTGATGCCGTCCGGCTGATGGACCAACAAGAGTTGGCATCCGGCCCGAACCTGGTCAAGGCCCCAGTCAGAGACGGTCACCCCGGGCGTGTCGTATGCACCCGGTGGACCGGTACGTGGCGACCCCGGTTGCGTCAGAGCGTTATAAATACGCATATGTTGATATAAACAACCAGGTGGGGCGTGCTGCTGCTCGCACGTGGGCTGTCGCAGCCGCACCCTTTCGTCTCCGTCGGGGTAGCAGGGAGAGCCATGCGGCGGTTCAGAGTTGCGGCAGCACGACAGGCGCCCCCTGTCACGCCGCACAAGAAGGCATCAACCTGGCGCAGAGACAGGAAGGTCGGCTGGTATCTGCCCGCCGTGCTCTTCTTCGACTCTGCCGGAGTGGCGCTGCCGGTGGCGACGGCACTCTCGGCGGCCGGTCAGGCTCACCCCTTCCAGCATGCGGCGATCGCGACCGTCGTCTGGCTGCTCACCGGGGTCGTCAGCAAACGCTACGCGTCCTGGAACCTGGGTGAAGGCCACGCCGGGCCCGTGTTCCGGGACTGGCTGGTGATGCTCGGGACGCTGGCGGTCCTGCGCACCGTGAGCGGTCTCGACAGCGCGCCGGCCGCGGCGTGCGCCGCGCTCGTCCCGTCCCTCGTGGTCACCGTCGTCTGCCGCAAACTTGTCCAACGGGACCTGATGGCCACGCGCCGCCACGCTCAGGCACTCCGTCATGTGCTGGTCATCGGTGAGGCCGAGGCGGTGGACGAGGTCGTCGGCCAGCTGGCTCAGCGCACCGACCACGAGTACGTCGTCGTGGGGGCCTGCGCGGTGGGTCAGGGCGACGTACGGTCCGGCGTACCGGTGTACGTCCGGCTCGGGGCCGAGCGTCCTGCCGTGCTCGCCGAAGACGCCTCGGCCGTACTCGATGCGGCGCACGCACTCGGTGTCGACCTGGTCTTCGTGAGTCCGGGCGGGCACCTGTCGGGGGAGCGGCTGCGGCAGCTCTCCTGGGCGCTGCACGACCACGGATGCCCGCTGGCCGTCCTGCCCGGCCTCTTCGACGTGGCGCGGCACAGGATCCGGCTCACCTCGGTGGCCGGACTCACCATGCTGCATGTCGCCGCACCCGCCCGGCACGGACTGCCGGCCGTCCTGAAGAACGTCATCGACCGGGTGGGTGCGGCCGTCCTGCTCGTCGTCATGATTCCGGTGCTGATGCTGCTGGCGCTCGCCGTCCGGGTGGGCTCGCCCGGCCCCGCCCTGTATCGCCAGACCCGGGTCGGCAAGCACAACACGCACTTCACCATGTGGAAGTTCCGCACGATGAGGCTGGACGCGGACCGGCAGAAGTGCGAGCTGGAGACGGCCAACGAGAACGACGGCCACATGTTCAAGATGCGCCAGGATCCGCGGATCACACCCGTCGGCCGTTTCCTGCGCCGCTACTCGCTGGACGAGCTGCCCCAGTTGCTCAACGTGCTGCTCGGCGAGATGTCACTGGTCGGACCTCGCCCACCCCTTCCGGAGGAAGTGGCCCGCTACGACGGGGTGGAGATGCGCAGACTGAGCGTCAAGCCGGGGCTCACCGGACTGTGGCAGGTGAGCGGGCGGTCGGACCTCACCTGGCACGAGACCGTCTCGCTCGACTTGCGCTACGTGGACAACTGGTCGTTGGGCTGGGACATGGACGTCATGGCCCGTACGGTCCGCGCCGTGCTGAACGGCCGTGGAGCGTACTGAGTCATTCCGGGCAAATCGGAGAAAAGGTCACAAAGTCGGTTACTCTTCCGTCCTCGGAAAGGGGTGATCGACGTGGAGCGCAGGAGCCGCGCCATGAGGATCGTGCACGTCGTGACGGTCGTCTGCGACGACGGGGCCTTCGGCGGACCGACGAGCGTGGCCGTCGGCCAGCTCGAGGAGTTCGCCGCACGCGGCCACGAAGTCACGCTGCTGTCCCTGTGGCGTGGCAGGTCCCGGGCCCCGGAGCGGATCGGCTCCGTGCCGCTGCGGTCGAGACCGGCCCGCTCGGTGGTCCCCGGCCAGGGCTTTCTGGGGCTCATGCATCCCCTGCTGGTCCGCGACATGTGGCGGACCATGAAGGATGCCGACGTGGTGCACGTCCACGCCGGCCGCGATCTGGTCTCGCTCAGCGCGCTCACGCTCGCCGTACTGCGGCGCAAGAAGGTCTTCGTGCAGACGCACGGGATGGTGGAGCCCCGGCACGGCATCGCCGCCCGGCTCTTCGACCGGGCGTACATTCCTCTGCTGCGCAGGGCCCGTTGCTGCCTGGTCCTCACCGAGAGGGAGGGGCGGGTGCTGGCCGAGGTCATCGGGCCGGACGGTCCGCCGCTGCGGACGCTGCCGAACGGCGTACGCCCCCAGACCGAACGCGAGGAGCGGGAGCCCCGAAGCCGTGAGGTGCTCTTCCTCGCCCGCCTGCACCCCCGCAAGCGCCCCGAGGCGTTCGTCGAGATGGCCGCGCTGGTCCACAAGGAGGTGGCGGACGCACGCTTCACCCTTCACGGGGCGGACGGCGGATCGTTGCCGCTGGTCCGCGAACTGATCGCATCCCGGGGCCTGGAGACGGTCGTCGCCTACCGCGGCGCACTCGAACCCGCCGACGCCGTGCGCGCCTTCGCGAAGGCGTCCGTGTACGTACTGCCCAGCGTCAACGAGCCGTTCGGCATGACCATTCTCGAATCTCTCGCCGCGGGTACGCCCGTGGTCTGCACCGACACGTGCGCCATCGCGGACGAGCTGGCCCGCCGCGGCGCGGCGATCGTCACCGACGGCAGCCCGCAGGCGATGGCCGGCGCGGTGTGCGATCTGCTCGGTGACGAGGAGCTGCGGCGTTCACTCGCCGAAGCGGGACGCCGTGCCGTCGAGGAGGTCTTCTCCATCCGTGCGGTGGGAGACCGGCTCGAAGAGATCTATCACCGGGAAGGGAT
Source organism: Streptomyces mabaensis (assembly GCF_053763515.1). Classification (NCBI taxonomy): domain Bacteria; kingdom Bacillati; phylum Actinomycetota; class Actinomycetes; order Kitasatosporales; family Streptomycetaceae; genus Streptomyces; species Streptomyces mabaensis. The sequence continues at coordinate 22,032 of NZ_JBSOPZ010000012.1, read as the reverse complement.
CTCGTAAGCCCCGCGTCCGGTATGTCAGCCCGCTCGATGGCGCCGGTTGAGATACACATGCCCTTGATGTCGTTAAATCCTGTCACATACGGATAAGTGGGGGCAGCGCGGGTGCAGAGTGGTCAGGTCCGTAACGTGGCTGCGGTGAGCGGCTGGGCGGTCGTACTGATCGTGCTGCTGCCGGGATTGCTCCTCCAGGAACTCGACGTGCGCTTCGGTGCGGCCCTCGCCGTGCAGTGCGTCGTGGTGGCGCACACCGGCGGCGCCCTCGTCCGGGTGCTCACGTCGACGACGGTCCGGCTGGTCGCCTTCGGTTTCTGGCTCTTCACCTACGTATGGCTCGGGCTGGCCCCGCTCGCCATGCTCGCCACCGACGAGTACCCCCTCGACTACCGGTCGGGGGAGAGCACCGCCTTCACCGCCACCGTTCTGATCGAAGTCGGACTCCTGGCCTACAGCGCGGGAGCCGCCCTCGCGGCCAGGCACGCCACGGACCGGTCCGTCGTTCTCGAGGCGGTGCTGTCCCGCAGGGTGTCGCCGCTGCCCGTGCTCCTGCTGTGCGCTCTGGCATGCGTACTCGCCGTCGCGCTGATCCCCCAGCAGGGCGGGCTCGAAGCCTTCTTCACCAGCCGGCAGGCGGTCCGGGAGGCGGGCGTCGTCGCGGACCCGGCCCACAGCGCGACCCGCGTCCTGGTGGCCTGGTCGATCGCCGTGCCGGCGTTCTGGGCGCTGGTGGCCCTGGTGCACGTGCCGCGGCTGAAGAACGGAGACCGGCTGCTGCGCGGCCTTCGCTGGATGCTGCTGCCGCTCCTGCTCGCCCTCAACGTCGTCGTCAACAATCCGATCAGCAGGCCGCGCTTCTGGGCCGGGACCGTTCTGCTGACGCTGCTGTTCGCATCGAGCCGCATGTGCCGTCCGCGCGCGTTCCGCATCGCGGCGGCAACGCTCATGGCCACGGTGCTGCTCGTCTTCCCGTACAGCGACTACTTCCGCTACGACGAACGCGAAGCGGTCACCGTGGTCTCTCTCGCCGAGCAGTTCACCACGAACATGGACTACGACGCCTACCAGCAGATGCAGACCGGTGTCGACTATGCGCAAGACACCGGGTTTTCGCCGTCATCCGCCCTGGGGCCCGTCCTCTTCATGGTGCCGCGCTCGGCCTGGCCGGACAAACCCCAGGCCGGCGGCATCCAGATCGCCCAGTTCGCGGGTTACGACTTCCACAACCTCTCCGCGCCCCTGTGGATCGAGAGTTACCTCTGGGCCGGCTTTCCGTCCGTGATCGTGGTCTTCTGCCTGCTCGGTGCGGTCGGGCGCCGGACGGACGACATCCGTCACCGGATCCGCGACGGCCACGCCACTCTGGCCGCCCTGCTGGTACCGGCCTTCGCCATGTATCAGCTGATCCTCCTGCGCGGCAGTCTCATGGGCATCGTCGGGCCGCTGTTCCTGCTCGTGACCATTCCGTTCCTCATCACCACCCGCGGCGCGCGGACACCCCGGCTCACGTCAGCGGCGGTGCCGGCCGGCACCGCCGGCCACGCAACAGTCTCCGGAACAGGAGGGCATCCGTGATCGGCCCCACCAGCTTTGACGACCGGTACAACGAGCCGGACCAACTGCGCGACCAGCTACGCCGACTGCTGAGGTACCGCGCGGTCCTCGCACTGGGGATCGCACTCGGGCTGCTCGGCGGAGTGGTCCTGGTGCTCTTCCGTGCCGACCACTACACCTCCACCGGCGAGGTGGTCGTCCGTTCGACGGCCGACCCGTTCAGCTCCAGCGTGTCCATCGACCGCCAGCTGAGCATGGCCACCGAGCGGCAGGTCGCGCTCAGTGCGACGGTCGCCGGACGCGCGGCGAAGGAGCTGGGCGGAAAACCGGCCCCCTATGGCCTCCTTCAACGGGACCTGAGGGTGAGCAACCCGCCGGACACCCAGGTGCTGCGCTTCGAGTACACCGCTGCCACCCCCGGCCGGGCCGCCCGCGCGGTCAACGCCTTTGTCGAGGCCTACCTGGCCGACCGCAAGGACAGGACGGACGCCATGGTGCAGCGGATGGCGACCGCTCTGGAGGAGCGGCTCGCCGCCCTGGGCAAGCAGCGCGCGGACTCGAGCGGCGCTGCGAAGGCGGCCGTGCAGAGCCAGATCACCACGCTGCAGAAGCGCCTCTCGGATCTCAGGATCCGCGACACGACGGGCGGGGACATCGTCCGCAAAGGCGAACCGCCCACCCGGCCCACCGGACCCGGTCCCGCGGTTCTCGTCGGGCTCGCCCTGCTCGGCGGACTCACCCTCGGCGTCATGCTCGCCTGGCTGCGTTCCGTCCTCGAACCGCGGGTGCGCTCCGTCTCCGATGTGCAGAGCAGCCTCGGTGCTCCGGTGCTGGGCATCCTGCCCGGTGCGCCGGAGGACGACGAACTGCTGGTGGTCGGCCGCTCCCACGGCCGGCTGACCGAGGCCTACCGTACGCTCGCCTTCCGGCTCACCCACGACGAACGGTCCGCCGGCCGCAACAGTCTGCTGGTGCTGGCACCGAGAGAGCACCGGAACGCCGCCGCCGTCGCCGTGAACCTCTGCGCCGCCATCGCGGAGACCGGTCACGACGTGGTGCTGGTGGACGCCACCCGCACCGCGCCCGCACTCGCGACCCGGCTGCCGCTCCTGCCGGACGGCTCCGACGACCTGGTCGTCGACGCGGGCACGGCAGGCCGCTTCGCCCTCCACTCCGCCAAGCCGGGGACCGAAACCGACGGTTCGCCCGTCGCACCGAGGGCGACCCACCTCCTGCCCGCCACCGACCCCGCGACCTCGGTGGTGGTCCACACGGGGGCGCTGCTCGACCACGCCGACGGCCTGGCGCCGGCGCAGCGCGTCGACGGCGTACTCGTCGTGGGCGGCCTGAACCTCACCCGGCACGACGACCTCAAGCAGGTACGCGAACTGATCTCCTGCGCCGGTGGCCGAATCGTGGGCGCGGTGCTCGACACCGGCGCCCGGCCGCGCGGGCTCGGTGCCGTTCTGGGCATCGCCCGCCGTCGCCGGAAGAAGGGCGCAGAGGTCATCCCGGTCCTCCCCGAAGCCCGGCCGCAGGCGAGCGCGGCCGCGCAGGACACGCAGGACGAAATGCAGGACGAACCGCTGACGGCCGCCAAGGGATGACCGCATCGGGTACCGCCGTACCCGCCTCGGACGAGACGGCCACCCCGAACGGGGTGGCCGCCACCGCGCGAGGCGGCTGGTGGGGCTTCCTGGGATCGGGCGCGAACGCCGTCTTCGGCTTCGTCCTGGTCGCTCTGACCACCCGGGTGACAGGGCCCTCCGGGGCGGGTGCGGTTTTCACCGGCGTGGCTGTCTTCACCATCCTCAGCAACGCCTGCAAACTCGGCGCCGATACGGGGCTGGTGCGCTTTGTCTCCCGCGACCTCGCGACGGACGGGGGCCGCCGGGTGGCGGCGCTGGTACGTACCGCCGTCGTGCCGGGAGCCGTGGCGAGCACCGCGGCCGCCGCGCTTCTCTTCTGCTCCTCCTCGCCGGCCACCTGGCTGCTTCCGGCGATGGACCCGGCGGACGCGCAGACGCTCATCCGGCTCTTCGCGCTGTTCCTGCCCGTGGCCACGCTGTCCCTGCTGCTGCTCGGTGCGACACGCGGCTACGGCACGGTGCTGCCTTTCGTGGGTGTCGAGCAGATCGGGAAACCGGTCCTGCGCGTACTGATCGCCGTCCCGGTCGCACTGCTCGCACCGGGCGTGCTGACACTCGCCGCCGCATGGCTCCTCCCCTCGCTGGCCGGCGCCGTGGTGGCCTGGCTCGCCCTGCGCCGGTGCCGCTCCGTCCACCCGGGTACTCCGGGCCGGCCCGGAAAGACGTTCCCCCGCCGGGAGTTCTGGGCGTTCGCCGCCCCCCGCGCCATCTCCTCCGTCTTCGACATCGGCGCGGTATGGGTCGGCGTCATCATGCTGTCGGCACTGGCGACGACCGAGGAGGCGGGCCTCTATACGGCCGTCGGCCGGGTCGTCACCGCGGCCACGCTGCTCCAGCTCGCCATCAGGCTCGCCGTCGCTCCGGAGATCAGCCGCCTGTTCGCCATCGGTGAGACCGGCCGGGCGCGCGCCCTGCACCGGATCTCCACCCGCTGGATCGTGCTGTTCTCCTGGCCGGTGTTCGTGCTCCTCGCCTGCTTCCCGGGCACCGTACTGTCCGTCTTCGGGCCGGGGTTCGACCAGGGCGCGATCGCTCTGCTCGTACTGTGCGCGGCCTCGGCGGTCAACATCTCGGTGGGCAACGCCCAGACCGTGCTGCTCATGGCGGGCAGGAGTTCCTGGCATCTGGCCGTCACGGGCGCCGCTTTCGCGGTGCAGGTGCTCACCGCCCTGGTCACGGTGCCCCGTTGGGGCGTTCTGGGCGCCGCGGTGTCGTGGGGCGTGGCGATCGCCGTGGAGAACCTCGCGTCCGCCACGCTCGTCCGGCACCGTCTCGGCTTCACGACCGTCGACCGGGGGTACCTCGCCGCGGCCGGAGTCGGGCTCCTCGCCACCACGGCTGTGGCGCTTCCCGCCCGGATGGTGGCCGGCGACACGGTGGGAGGACTCGCCGCGGGAATCACCCTGGAACTATGCGTACTTAGTATAAGTTTGTGGCGATATCGTACGACGCTGGGTCTGAACGATCTCATCGATGCACTCCGCAGACGATCTTCTCAGCCGCGGCACCGCAGGCTCCCGGTACCACCCTGACCGCAGTCGTTCCTCCGCCCGATCCTCGCCCATATCGCTGCCATGCCCGGGGTTTCCATGCACTTGAGAACAGCCACCAAGAGGATCGCCGGTACGGTCTGTGCCACGGCCTGCCTCGCCGCCGCCGCCCTCGCCGGAGCGCCCGGCTCCGCGGCGGCGGAGGAGACCGTACTGACGGCGGACGCACTGGCCACGTGGCAGACGAACGGAATCGTCTGGTCGCTCGCGTACGCGCGCGGCGTCGTCTTCGTCGGGGGCACTTTCACCGCGGTCCGTCCGCCGGGTGCGCCGGCGGGTGAGAAGGAGAAACCCCGGACCAACTTCGCCGCATTCGACGCCGCCACGGGTGACCTCCTGCCCTGCGCTCCCACCTTCACCGGTGCGGCCGGCACCGTGCGCGCGCTGAAAGCCTCGCGCGACGGTTCGGTGCTGTACGTGGGCGGTTCGTTCGACCGGGTCGGCTCCACCCGGGTGAGCCGCGCTGCCGCACTGAACACGGCCGACTGCTCACTGCGCCAGGACTTCAGACCCGCGGTGTCGGCGACCGTGCGGGCCATCGACGTGACGAACACCGCCGTGTACATCGGCGGCGACTTCAACGTCGTCGGCGGGCAGACCAGGAACCGTGTCGCCGCACTCAGTCCCAGCGGAGCGCTGCTGCCGTTCAAGGCGGTCCTCGACCGGCCGGTCCGGGCCATCGCGGCCGCCGAGAAGCACGGAAAGATCATCGTCGGCGGCGACTTCACCGCGGCCAACGGCCGGCGGTCGCAAGCCCTCGTCTCCCTCGACCCCACGACCGGAGCGACCGTCCAGACGTACCGAGGCTGGATCCCGGACAGGTCGACCGTCAAAGCCCTCGCGCACGACGGCACGCACTTCTACCTGGGAGGCGAAGGCTCGGGTCGCGGGTCCTTCGACGGACGCATCGCCGGATACCTCGATTCGGGCAGGATGCGGTGGAAGGACACCTGTCTCGGCGCCACCCAGGCTGTCGTGCCCTATCGGGGTGTCCTCTACAGCGGATCGCACGCCCACAACTGTGACCAGACCCCCGGTGGCTTTCCCGAGCACCACAACCGCCAGCACTTCCTCGCGAACTCGATCGAGGACAAGACCATCCTTCACTGGTTCCCCGACACCAATGAGGACCCGGTACTGGGCGGTGCCTCCGTGGGACCTCGGGCGATGGCCAGGGCCAGGAACGTCATCTGGGCGGGCGGTGACTTCACCGCCGTCAACGGGCAACCCCAGCAAGGACTGACCCGCTTCGGCGCCGGCCCGGACACCGGAGCGCCGGCGGTCCCGGCGATCGCTGCCTCCCGGACCGGAGCCACCAAGATCACGCTCCGCTGGCGTGCCACGTGGGACCGGGACGATGCCGAGCTCACGTACCGGATCTACCGCGACGGCGCCCTGCTGACCTCGCTCACCGAGCGTTCCGCCCACTGGGACCGACCGCAGATGAGCTTCACGGACTCCGTGGCGCGGAACTCCGGTCACCGGTACTCGATCCGGGTGACCGACGGGGACAACACCTCACCCCATTCGGCCGCGGTCACCGTGCCCGGTGTGTCCGCCGCGACAGGAACGGCAGGAGAGGCATGAGGAGAAAGCGCGTCGGATTCGCACCCGGCGTATTCGACCTGTTCCACGTGGGGCACCTCAACATCCTCCGGCAGGCACGCGCGCACTGCGACTACCTCATCGCCGGTGTCCACGCCGATGACACGGTGCTCCAGATGAAAGGGCGGGCGCCCGTGGTCCCGCTCTCCGAGCGGCTGGAGATCGTCAAGAGTGTTCGTTTCGTGGACGAGGCCGTCCCCGTGTCGGAACCGGACAAGATCAAGGTATGGAAGAGCCTCGGGTTCGATGTCGTCTTCAAGGGAGATGACTGGCGGGGCACGGAAACGTGGAACGCACTCGAAGAGAAATTCGGGAAGCTGGGTGTGGACGTCGTGTACTTTCCCTACACCCTGTACACGTCGAGCACATTGCTGCGCAGCGTGCTCACCCACCTCAACTCCCAGGTACCCGCGGCCTCCGGCTCAGGACAGTTCCCGGTACCACTTCACGAGAAAGGCGGCCAGGAAGAGGGCATGAGCCACGAGCAGAGCGCAGTACAGCCCGAGAAAGAGATGCTGGCTTCCCAGGAATAGGAACAGTACGCAGAGCATCCCGTGATCGACGGGAAGGAGCAGCAGGGAGCGCAGCGCCGAGGGCGGCTTCGCAAGCACCACTTCCTGCTCCTGCTTCCGCTTCAGCTGTTCGACCAGGATTCCGGCGAAGAAGATGACTACGGCCGCCAGCTGGAAAGCCATCGGTGCGAGCAGGAAGAGCGGGTCGGGCAGGTCGAAGAAACGGTAGAACGAGATCAGCACCACCAGGTGGAGGCTCACGATCTTCGCACAGTCGAGAACGTGGTCCAGCCACTCTCCCGAATTGCTTCCGGACCGCCGGTACCGCGCCAGCTGTCCATCCGCCGAATCAAGTGCGAACCCCACCGCCAAGGCGAGGAACACGCAGAACGCCAGGGCGGGGCCGGGCCGCACCAGCGCGACGGCGAGCAGTGCCGGGAAGGTGAACAGGGCCCCGGCCACGGTGACCTGATTGGGAGTCGCCCCGATCCGGTACGCCAGGGCCGCGAGCAGACGACCAGCCGGGCGGTTGACGAACAGTGTGTAGACCGACACACCCTTCGCGGACTTCTGTGCCGTCGAGAGCAGCCTGACCACTGCCGAGAAGTCGCTCACTTTGCCCCTGTTCTTAGCGAAATACAGGAAAGGACCGGATTATGACAGATGTGGAGGGTGAGGCGCCCGGAGTCAGCCGTAGAAACCTCCTGCGCGGTGGTGCGGTCCTGGCCGGCGCGACGGTTCTGGCGAACGGAATTCCGGCGTTCGCCGCGGGCCCCGGGCCGGACTTGGAGGGATGGCAGAACCGGCACGACATCGGTGCGGGGCGCCGCCTGCCCTTCTGGTCGCCGTCCGTGGTGAACATCGTCACGGACTTCGGGGCCACGGGTGACGGGGAGACCGATGACACCCGGGCATTCGAACTGGCCTACCGGTACGCGGCTTCACGCGTGACCGAGGGGATCGGCCGCACGGTCATCGACATCCCCGCCGGCACGTTCCTGGTCACACGCGCGCACGCGCTGCTCAACGGCACAGCTCCGCCGCGACCCGCCAACGGGCTGCGCTTCCGTGGCGCCGGGAAACGCATGACCCAGATCGTCTTCCAGCCGGAAACGGGGCCGGGCTCGTACCTGTGCCGCAACGAGGACGTCTGGGCCAACCTGATGTTTGAACAGATCCAGTTCCGCTCGGCCACCCCGGGAGCGTCGTTCTTCTACTCGTACTCGACCGGGCAGGCGCAGGACTACCGCTTCTCGGAATGCGAGTGGATGGGTGAGTGGGAGTACGGGCTCGCTCTGGACGGCACCGACACCAACTCCGAGATGCGCTGGGAAGCGTGCCGGGTCGGCGGTGCCTACCGCAAGGCGTTCCTGTACTCCGGACTGTCGAAGCGAGCGCCCGACCCCCAACGGCAGGACCAGTTCCTCAACTACTGGTTCAACGACATGAAGGTCGAGTACGAGTGGGGCAACTTCCTGGAGTTCCCTTACGGAGGCTCGATCACCTGCAGGGGCGGCTCGTACATCATCGTGGGCCGACGCCCCGAGGTCAGTCCGGAATACGGCAGTAGCAGTACCTTCTTCCGGTTCCCTCAGGGCCAGCACCACGACTCCGTCCAGCGCTTCCACGCGGCGGACATCCGCTTCGAAGTACGCGATCCGGACGTGCGGGTCATCGACTGCTCGTGGACCCGCGGAACCGTCAGCTTCAGCGACTGCGACGACACCGCGATGTCGTTCAAGGACTTCTCCGCGGAGGTCAGCCCACACCGCTACGCGATCGGTGCGCGCGGTCCGCTGATCCGATACGACTCCTGTCAGCTGACCGGACGCCACGAGTACCGCCCTTCCGTACCGGTCGAGAAGATCCCGAAGGTCGCGCGGTACGACATGTGTCTGCTGAGGAGCCACGCGGCGAGCGATTTCATCGTCCTCGCAGGCGGGGACCCCCAGCGCGTGGTCACGTTCGTCGACTGCATCGACGAGCTGAACGGCGCGGCCGCGCAGACGCCCGCACCAACGCCGCCCACCGCGGCCCCGGCCCCCGCACCTACCCCCACCGCCATGGCGGCTGTGCCGGTCACACCGACTCCGGGGGCGACGCCAGGCCCTGCGGCCCCCGCCGGATAGCCGCGCACAGCGTCGGGCGAAGCTTCACCGGCGCCCGTACAGCAGGACGGGTCAACCCGAGTGGCACGCCTCTCACGCACGGTCAAGACTCCTCGCAGGAGCGGTCGCGAGGCGCGGCGGTTCTCGTCGCGCACGACCTTCGGCGTTCCCTCACACGCGTCCCCTTCGACGCAAACTTCACGAGAGGTGGCAACATGGCATGCTCAGCGCGTAGGGCGCCGATTTCTCCCCGATCAGGTTGGGCCGCGCTCACAGCCGTCGTCGCTCTGCTGGGTGCCCCCATATTCCAAGCGCCCATGGCAGCCGCGACACCGGTCACTCCTGTCCAGAAGCCGGACGCGGGAATCGGGATGGCCGGCGACGGGGGCGTTCCTTCAGGTGTCTCCACGCTCTCCACGAACCTGACCGTTCCCTGGGGGATTGCCTTCCTCCCGAACGGAAAATCGGCAGTGGTGACGGAGCGCAACACCTCCAAGGTCTGGCGGATCGCACTCGACGGATCCAAGAAGCAGATCGGTACGGTCCCCCATTCGGTGTGGAATGCCGAGAAGCAGGAGAAGGGCGGACTGCTCGGCGCCGCCGTCTCACCGACGTGGAACGGCACGACGGACAAGCGCGTGTTCTTCATGCAGACCACTGCCAAGGACAACCGCGTCGTGAGGATGAACTTCGACGGCACGTCCCTGAGCGGTTACACCCCCGTACTCACCGGAATCCGGAGGGACGGCCAGCACAATGGCGGCAAGATCGCCTTCGGCCCCGACGGGTACCTCTACATCGCGACGGGGGATGCCTTCCAGCCGAGGCTTGCGCAGGACAAGAAATCGCTCAACGGCAAGATTCTGCGGGTGACCAAGAGTGGGGCCGCGGCCCCGGGCAACCCGTTCGGCACGCGCGTCTACAGCTATGGCCACCGCAACCCCCAGGGCCTGGCCTGGGACCGTAACGGGCGCCTGTGGTCGGCTGAGATCGGGCATCGCACGGCCGACGAACTCAACCTGATCAAGCCCGGCGCCAACTACGGCTGGCCCACCTGCGAGGGTTACTGCAGCGCCGCGGGCATGAGCAACCCCAAGAAGACCTGGACGCCGGCCGAGGGATCGCCGAGCCAGCTCGCCATCGTGCGCAACGTCATCTACCTGTCGGCTCTGCGCGGGCAGCGGCTTTGGAGCGTCCCCATCGCCGGGGACAGTGAACGCGTCGGTCCGAAGCGGGAGTTCTACAGCGGCACGTACGGCCGCCTCCGGGCCACCGCCAAGGTCCCGGGCAAGGACCAGCTGTGGCTGGGGACCAGCGATCGCGGGGCCGGCAAGGACCGCATCCTCAAGGTGACCATCACGTAGGCCCCGCGGCGCACGGGCCGATCAGGTCGACGGGGACCGGGCAGTTTGTAACAACTTCGGGCATTCGGGCATGCCGTAGACCGTGTCAATTCAGGACAAAGTGCACCTGATCGACAGGATCGGTCTTGTTGACACCCCAGGTTTCGGAGGAGCTGCCATGCCCAAGCAGGTCGATGTCGTTGTTGCCGGAGGCGGGGGCTTCATCGGTGGCCACCTCGTGGCCGACCTCCTGTCCCAGGGCCTGACCGTCCGTTCCATCGACATCAAGCCGCAGGAGGAGTGGTACCAGGTCAACCGCGCCGCGGAGAACGTCGTCGCCGACCTGTCGCTGCTCGAGAACGCCCGCGCCGGCGTCCGGAACGCGGGCCAGGTGTACATGCTGGCCGCCGACATGGGTGGCATGGGCTTCATCGAGAACAACAAGGCCGCCTGCATGATGTCCGTACTGACCAGTACGCACATGCTCCAGGCCTCGCACGAGGCCGGCGTGAACCGCTACTTCTACTCCTCCTCCGCCTGCGTGTACACCGCCGACAAGCAGACCGATGCGGACGTCACCGCCCTGAAGGAGGCGGACGCCTACCCGGCTCAGCCCGAGGACGGCTACGGCTGGGAGAAGCTCTTCTCCGAGCGCATGTGCCGCCACTTCGAGGAGGACTACGGGTTCACCTCCCGCGTCGCCCGCTTCCACAACGTCTACGGTCCAGAGGGCACCTGGACCGGTGGTCGCGAGAAGGCGCCGGCCGCCGTGTGCCGCAAGATCGCCGAGGCGGTCATCTCCGGCGAGAATCAGATCGAGATCTGGGGTGACGGCCGCCAGACCCGTTCCTTCATGTACATCGACGACTGCCTCCGCGGCACCCAGGTGATCATGAAGGGTGACAGCGGCGTTCCGGTCAACCTCGGTTCCTCCGAGCTGGTCACCATCAACCAACTGGTCGACATCGTCGAGGAGATCGCGGGCATCCGCTGCGAGCGCACCTACCGGCTCGACGCCCCCCAGGGCGTGCGTGGCCGCAATTCCGACAACACCCTGATCCAGGAGATCCACGGGTGGGAGCCCTCGATCGCGCTGGCCGACGGGCTGGAGAAGACCTACCCCTGGATCTACGACCAGGTGAAGCTGGCCCGCCGCTGATGCCTCCCCGGCTCAAGGAAAGCCCCGAGGACAGTAGAGACAACGTGATGAGGATTCTGCTCCACGACTACAGCGGTCACCCGTTCCAGGCTCAGCTGAGCCGCGAGCTGGCCCGCCGGGGTCACGACGTGGTGCACTCCACCTGCGCGGCCTACATCTCCGGCAAGGGCAACCTGGCCGCGGACGCTGACGCGGGCCTTCGTTTCGTCACCATCGGCGACACCGCCGTGGTGAAGAAGGAGGCCTACTTCGCCCGGCTCGTCCAGGAGACCCGGCTCGGGTTCGAGCTGGCCCGTCAGGTACGGCGCGAGAAGCCCGACGTGGCGATGTTCGCCAACCTGCCCATTCCCGTCCTGGTGGTGGTCGCGTCCGCACTGAAGCGGCTGCGCATCCCGTGGGTGCTGTGGCACCAGGACGTGACCGCCGTCGCCCTCAAGAGCTTCGCCGCCGGCGGCGTCTCGACCGGTATGGGCATCGCCGCCAAGGTCTTCGAACAGGGCGAGAAGTGGTCGGCACGACGCGCGTCGGCGGTAGTGGTCATCGCCGACTCCTTCATGCGGGTCCACGAGGAGTGGGGCACGGCCGGCAAGGTCACGGTTATCCCCAACTGGGCGCCGCTGGACGAGATCGTCCCCGTGGCCCGGGACAACGCCTGGTCGGCCACCCATGGCCTCACCGGCCGCAGAACCGTGCTGTACTCCGGCACCCTGGGCCTGAAGCACAACCCCGTCCTGCTGGTGCAGCTGGTCGAGCGGCTGCGTGAGCAGGGCGAAACGGTCCGGCTCGTCGTCGTGAACGAAGGGCCGGCCGTGCCGGTCCTCGAGCGGGCCGCCGCCGCCCACGGCGTCGAGCTGACCCTGCTGCCGTTCCAGCCCTACGAACGGCTGCCCGAGGTGCTGGGCACGGGCGATGTACTCGTCGTGCTCCTGGAGCCGGACGCCGGGGAGTTCTCGGTCCCGTCCAAGACGCTGTCCTATCTGTGTGCCGGGCGTCCGGTGCTCGGGCTGATGCCGGCGCAGAACCTCGCCTCCAAGCTGCTCCGCCAGGCCGGCTCGGCGGTGTTCCCCCCGGAGGAGGCCTCGCTGGGCAGCGCGGCCGGATGGGTCCGCGAGGTCCTGGGCGACCCGGCGCGTGCCGAGTCGCTCGGCAAGGAGAGCAGGGCGCTGGCCGAGCGGGAGTTCGCACTCGAGGGCTGTGCTTCGCGGTTCGAGGAGATCTTGCGGGGCGTCAGCCGCGCCCGTGCGGATTGAGCGCGCCCCTGGGGCGTGCGGGCGAGCCGCGACGGGGGCCGCGCGTGTCGCGAGGGGCGCGAGGCAAGGCTTTGAGACGGTCAGGACCAGCAGAACGACAGAGAGGATCACTCGGACATGGCACACGGCGGAAACGTGATCGAAGAGCTGACGACGGATCACCGCGAGGTGGAGGCGCTGTTCTCGCAGATCGAGAGCCTGCCCATGGGTGATCCAAAGCGTCGGCAGCTCGCGGACGAGCTCACGATGGAGTTGGTGCGGCATGCGGTCGCCGAGGAGGAACATCTCTACCCGGCGGTGCGCCGGTTCGTGGACGACGGCGACGACATGGCCGACAAGGAGCTCGCCGATCACGGCGAGGTGGAGCGCATGCTCAAGGAGCTCGAGGACTGCCGGCCGGACGACGCGAGGTTCGACGCGCTCGTTGGCCGGCTGAAGTCGGCGGTCACCGCGCATGTGGCGGACGAGGAGGACCGGCTGTTCGTCCTGCTGGCCGAGGCATGCTCGGCCGACGCGCTTCGGCAGCTCGGTGAGAAGGTGCGCGCGGCCAAGGAATCCGCCCCCACCCGTCCGCACCCCTCGGCCCCGCACACCCCTCCCGCCAACAAGCTGCTCGCCCCCGGCCTCGGGATGGTGGACCGGGCCCGCGACATGCTGACCGGACGCGGCAAACAGCACTGACGGGCTGATTCAGGGACGAAATGTGGCGGAGGCCACTTACCGCTCTGTGGCCTCCGTCACGCTCCCGTGACCCGGTGGAAGGTAGCGTTCCGGCGAACTCACTCCATCGACTCGGGACGGCCCGGCAGTGCCCGAAACACTCTCCTCGCTCATCGCGGCGACCGCTCAGTGGCTGACGCGCGCGTATCCGGCGGGCGGCGGCGCGATGGACAGCGCTCTCTCGCAGGTGCAGGCGCGGCAGGCCGTGACGGTCGCCGCACGGCTGCGCTATCCGACCCCGATGGACGCCGCGCTGGTCCAGGTGACCGGGCCGGGCGGCTCCGCGCGGCTCGACTGGATCATCGGTGCGGACGGTGCGGGGCTCGACGACACGGGGGAGTACGCGTGGCGTACGTGGGTGGACGAGGTGGTCGCGAGCTGGGCCGCCTGCCTGCTCAGCACCCCGCAGCTGGCCGCGGCCGCGGTCGCCGCCGTCGCCGCCTGCGGGCACCCGGACGGGGCACCGGCCGACTTCCGGCGCCTGACCGCGCCTGACGAGCGTGACCGGCGGGCCGCGGCCCTGCTGCGCCACCCGGACCTGCTCGCACCGATAGCGGAGCTGCATCACGCCCAGCTCCTCGGCCGCCTCCCGGGGCCCGCGCCGGCCCGCTGACGAGCGCTACTGCTCAAGCGCGACCGCTCAAGCACCACTGCTCAAGCGCCACTGCTCAAGCTCAGGCGCACGTCCACGCGTTCATGCCCTGCAGGCGGGCGAGCTTCTTGGCCACCCTGATCTGCTCGGCCCGCGTGGCCAGGTCCGCGCGCGCCGCGTACTTCCGGCCACCGGCGGCCCGCCAGCTCGACTGCGAGAACTGCAGACCTCCGTAGTGCCCGTTGCCGGTGTTGGCGCGCCAATTGCCACTGGACTCGCACTTGGCGATGGCGTCCCAGTCGACGCGCGGATCCGTACGGGGAACCGCGGCGACGGCTCCGGACGCGGGGGCCATCAGCGGGACAGCTGCGGCGAGGACGAGGGCGCCGATGACCGTACCAATACGGGAGACAAGTCCCCCGGCGGCAGCTTTCTGACGTGGCATCATGCGTCGAAACTAAGACCACGTCTCGGGGGCGGCATGTTCTGTTGCACCCATCGGGTGCCGGAAGGAGCGCCCCAGGGTGCGGGACTCACGCGAGTGTTGCCGCCGCTTCCCGTGTCCGGGGATTGGCCGACTCCTTGAACAACACCAGGTCGCACTGGAGCATCTGACCGGCTTTCGGGTCGATGAAGCCGGGCACGATCGACATCAGGGTGAGCCCGAGCTGCCGTTGGGCGATGCTCAGCGCCTCGTCGAACAGCAGTCCGCCCTCGTACAGCGGCACGAACGAAGTCTCCATCTGCAGCCCCGAGATCTTCGCGGCGTATTCGCCGGCCCCGCGCAGTACGTGGCCTTCGTAACCCTGCACGTCCAGTTTGAGGAAGACGTTCTCGCGGGGGGTGACGATCTGGTCCCACAGCTCGTCGAGACGGCGCACCTCGGTGCTCTGCATCCCGGTGTACGAGGCGTGCGGCGCCGCCTGGGAGTGGCGGGGCAGCATGGGCAGCACAGAACTGCTGGCGCCCGCGTTGCCCGCGACGTTCATCTCGGTGGTGCCCGAGGTGTCGCCGAGCGCGTACGGCAGGATCGTCCAGCGGCCGTCGTTGGCCGCGGCACGGTTGAGTTCGGCGCGCGGGCCGGTGAGCGGCTCGAAGGAGACGATGCGGCCGCTGAATCCGCTGCGGCGCAGCATGGTGCCGTAGCCGCCTGCGTGCGCGCCCACGTCGAGGACGGTGTCGATCCCGAATCTGTCCAGGAGTTGCACGAGCTGGGGGCCCGACCAGGACGCCGGATAGCGGCAGACGTCGAAGCCGAGGCGTTGTACGGCGCCGCGGGCCCGGTGGAGGAGGGTTCTCATATGGGTCCCTTACTGGGTTGGTGAGTGACTTCCCGGAATGAAGCGGGCATTCCGGACTCGGGTCGCCAATAAGTTAGCCGCCTCTGACGGTCCGTCGTCTGCGGGGCGTGGTCAGCGGCGTGGCGGGAGCCGGTGCAGGCGGACGTCGGTGAGCCGGCCGCCTTCCGCCACGGCGGTCATGTACGTGCAGTACGGATGGCGCCGCCGGTCCGTGGGCGAGCCGGGGTTGAGCAGCCGCAGTCCGCCCGGGGCGGTGCTGTCCCACGGGATGTGGCTGTGACCGAACACCAGCACGTCGAGATCGGGAAACCGGTCTGCGCAGCGGCGTTCGCGCCCGTCGGCCGGGCCGGTCTCGTGGACCACACCGAATCGCAGACCTCCAAGCCGCGCCCGGGCCACCTCCGGCAGCCGGGCCCGCAGTTCGGGTCCGTCGTTGTTTCCGTGGACCGCGATCAGGACTCGCGCACGGGCCTGGAGCAGGTCGAGCGTGGCGGAGTCCACCCAGTCACCGGCATGCACCACCACGTCGGCCTGCCCGGCCTCCCGCAGCACTTCCTCGGGCAGCTGCCGGGCGCGTCTGGGCACGTGCGTGTCGGAGATCAGCAGCAGTCGCACCACACGCATGCTCCTTATATCGGTGGGCCGATGGAGCGGCGCCCGGCAGAATCGCCGCCATGCCCCGCACCGTAGATCATCTGCTGGCCACGCTC
The DNA here is from genome assembly GCF_053763515.1 of Streptomyces mabaensis. Lineage (NCBI taxonomy): Bacteria > Bacillati > Actinomycetota > Actinomycetes > Kitasatosporales > Streptomycetaceae > Streptomyces > Streptomyces mabaensis. The sequence goes on along the minus strand of NZ_JBSOPZ010000012.1, from coordinate 5,976 downwards.
GACCCGCTCCCTCACGCGGCGCGCCTGCGGCACATGGCCCGTACCGCCCAATCGCTCGCTCAGGGCGGTCAGTTGTCCGCCGTGCTGGCGGAACTGGACGCCCGCGGACCGTACGAGCGCCGGCTGGCGGCGCTGGCCGCCCTCGTCGGGCGGCAGACGGACTTCCTCAGCGACCGGCTGGCCGACCCCGACCCGGTGGTCAGCGGATACGCACTGCGGGGCGCCCGCACGATTCCGCTCCCGGACGCGGCGATCGAGAAGGCGTACGAGGACGCCTCCGCCGTCACCCGGCGCCGGCTCGCCCAGGTGGTGCTGGCCGGCGGGCGCACCGCCCTGGCCGAGCGGCTGGTGATACGCCTGCGCGAACAGTGGGGCGACGTCGAAGCGGCCAAGTTGCTGCCGGTGTGCTCGGCGGAATGCGTGACGCGGCTGCTGCCCGAACTCGCGCACGCCGTCGAATCCTGGACCGGGCTCGCCCGCCGTCACCCCGACCCCGTGCTCGACCACGCCGCACGGGACGTGGCCGACCAGCCACGGCACCTGCGCGCGGGGTGGTGGCAGCAGCACGCGCACGGCGTCGCGGCAGCCGTTTCCGCCCGTCCGGAGCGTGTCCTGTCGCTGCTGGAACGTTACAGCCCCGGTGCGCTGCCGCCGCCGCTGTGGGACCGGCTGGGCGCCCTGGCCGGCGCGGACGCCGAGCGCACCGTCCGGCTGCTGATCTCCCCGGACCGGAAGCAGCCACGCCACGAGCCGCTGCCCGCATCCACCGTTCTGCGCCGGCTGGTCCGGGCCGACCCGCCGTCCCTGCCCGCTCTCGGCCGGTACTGGCTGAACCGCCCGCAGCACTTCGCCGCCCTGCTCAAGGCGCTGCCGCCGAGCCGCCGGAGCGACTTCCTCGACGCGGCGACAGCCGGCACCGAGGCCCGGGGCGAACAGGTGCATCCGGTACTGGCTCTGCTGCCGCGCGAGCGCCGCTGGGCGGAGGTCCACCGGTGGCTTCCTCGAGCCCGCGCGGAGGCCTGGTTCTGGGGTGACGTACTGGAGCTGCTCGCGCACGGGCCGGTCCCGCAGGCCCGGCCCGAGCTGCTCGCCGCGACCCGGCGGCCCGATGCCGGCGACCGGGCGCTGGCCTGGCCGCTCCTGATCGCCAACGCCGCCGGCTCCGGCGAGCGGACCGCCGTACACGACGTGCTCGTCCTGATGCAGCGGCTGCACAACGAGCAGGACCCGGTCCGTGCCGCGGCCCTCGACGCGCTCGCCTGCCTGCACCCGGATCTGTTCACCGCCGAGGACGCCGGGCCGCTCGACCGGGTCCTGCTCGACGCCCTGGAGGCCCGGGACAGCTCCCCCCGTACCCGGGCCGCGGTGCGCCGCCTCGCCGTCGCGCTGCTGCGCGAGAACGTCGCGTGCGGTGAGCCCGCGCTGCGGGACTGGGCCCTGCGCGCCCTGGAGCGCATCGCTGCGCATACGTCAGCCGCCGACCTCGGCCCGCTGCACCGCACCCTGCGGCGCGGCCAGGAGCACCAGGTCTTCGAAACCCTGCGGCCCCGGCTGGAGGCGGCAGCGGAGAAGGCCGACCACCGCCTGCTCCTCGGACTCGCCGGCTCGCTCGGGGAGCGGGCGCGCCGGATGCCCGTACTCCAGCGGATGCTGGAAGACGCCCTGAAGCGCGGCGGCGACGACGCGTTCGCCACGGCGGCCCGGCTCTGGCTCGACGACCCCGCGACCCGGGGCGAGCGGGTGGCTGGCATCCTCGCCCTCGAACCGTCGGCGGCCGTCCTGACACCGGTCCAGCACGCCCTGACTTCTGGCCGGACCGATCTGCTGGACACCCTGATCGGCGAGACTCCGCCGTACGGGCGCTTCCTGAAACCCGGCACCCGCCGACCCCTGCCCGCGTTCTGGTACGCCGACCGGTGGCTGCCCCGGCAGCAGGACGCGGCCGGCCGGCTGGCGGCCTCCGCAGCCGCCGACGAGTCCCTGCCGGTCGACGAGCGTGCCGCCGCCGTCCGGGCGGCCGCTCCGGTCCCGGCGCACGGGCGTGCGCTCGCCCTGCGCTACGCCGACTCGCCACAGGTGGTGCTGGCGGAGGCCGCGCTGGGTGCGCTGGTGTGGACGGACCACCCGGCGGATGCACTCACGACGCTGCTTGCCCACGCCGGGGGCGACCGCGCACGGGTCGCGGTGTACGCCGCGGCCCGCGCCGCGCGCTTCGCCGCGCCGTCCGAACTGGAGGACCGGCTGGGGCGGTTGCTGACCGCGACAGAGGGCGTGAAGGTGACCAGCCGCAAGGAGGCGGTCCGGCTGGCGGCGCGGTACCTGCCGCCGCGCCGGGCCGCGGCCCTGCTGGCGGCCACCTACCGAACGCCGGGTCAGCACCCGGACGTACAGGTGGCCGTGGTCGCCTCCTCGGCCGGCTTGCTCGCCGACGAGCGGATGCGGGAGGTACTCACCCTGGCCGCGCAGGGGAATCCGCAGGTGGTCCGGGCACTGGTACGGACCGAGCCCTGGGAGCTCCCGACGACCCACCGGACCAGGTACGCGCGCCTGGTGGGCGAGGTCTGCCGAGCGGCCGACTGCGACGTGGCGCAGGCCGGACTCCGGGTCTTCCCCCGCTGGGCGGGGTACGCACCCGAGGCGGCGGACGCGCTGTCCCGGGCGGTGACCGATCTCGACGAGCGGGCCACCTGGCGCACCGCCGGACAGGGGATCGCCACGCTGGCCGTCTCCGGACTGCCCCACCCGCTGGGCGGCGCGGCCCCGGGAAGCCTGTTCCACCGCACGCTGGCGGCACTGCTCGCGACCGCCCGGGCGGGGGAGGACGAGGCGCCGGCCGACCGGGATCTGCCGGCCCGGCAGCGCGTGCTGCAGCTGGTGGCCGCGCTGCCGGACCGGCCCGGACGCCAGGCCCGGCCGGTCCTGGCGGACGTCGCCGCGCAACTGGCGGACGAGCCGTCTCTCACCGGCGCCCGGGCCGACCTGCTCCGCAGCCTCGTCGACCTGGACGAGGACCTGCCCGCCCTCACCGAGCGGCTGCGGGCCCTGGCGGAGACCGGGCGCGAACGGCCCGCGCTGGCCGCCAGGACGGCGGAACGCCTGCGGTGGCACCACAGCGGTGGGCGTCCCCTGCGGTCTCCGGCGACCGTGCTCAAGGCCGCCGAACACCTCGCGGCCACGGGCGAGTCCGCCGACGGGCTGCTCGCCGTAGGCCTGGTCGCGGCCCTGGGCGGCGGGCTGGACTGGCCCGGCCAGTGGCGGACCGCCCTCGGCGCGCTGCGGCGGCACCCGGTGGCGGACGTACGGGACGCAGCACTGGCGGTGACGGTTCACAACGAATGACGGGAACGGACGAGGGCGGGCGCTGACACGGGAACGGCTCCCGACCAGGAGGTCGGGAGCCGTTCCGGGCCTGATTCGGTGCTGCTGCCCTGCTGTGCCGGGCGATCAGGCGTGTCGGTGGGAGGACCGGTTGCCCGCGATGAGCCGGTAGAGGGCCAGCAGGATGAGCGAGCCGATGATGGCGGCGATCCAGGTGGAGAGGTCGAAGAAGCCGTCGATCGAGTCGACGCCGAAGATGACCTTGCCGAGGAAGCCTCCGAGGAGCCCGCCCGCGATGCCGATGAGCATCGTGATGATGATGCCGCCGGGGTCCCTGCCCGGCATGATGGCCTTGGCGATCATGCCCGCCAGTAGACCGATGAGTATCCAAGCGATGATGCTCATGGGAGTCTCCTGCCTCTGCTGTCTGCATGGCTGCAGCGTCATGCATCACGTGCGCCGTAGCGGGGCTTTTAAACCTCGTGGGGGCGTAGCTGCTTTCTCCGTGCCCCGCTGATTCCGGGCCCGGAATGTGTGCGCTGCCCGAGCCGACCGAGCGCAGGCCGCTGCGCGAAGCGTCCGGGTCGAGATCACGGTGGGCCAAGCGGGAGGGTGTCACTGGGCGGGGTTGTCAGGCGAGCGGTTGAGGAGGAAATCGCCGGCGCGCGCGTTGACCTGGGCGCGGGTGCGGCCCGGGTGGTCGGCGGCGAGGAAGTGGCTGCCGATGGCCATGCAGAAGGCGAGCAGGCTGCGGGCCTCGACCTCGTCCGGGTCAGGGCAGAAAGTGCTGATCGCGTCACGGAGCAGCTGCATGCGTCGGTTGTCCACGCGACGCAGGCGGTCGGCGACCGCCTGGTCGCGGCGGGCCCAGTCGCGGATGGCCAGGTCGATGGGGAACAGGCGGTCGCTGGAGAAGGTGAGCTGCCCGGCCAGCCGGACCTTGTCCAGCACGTCGCCACTCTCGTGCTCGATCCGGTCGAAGACGTCGTCGACGCACTCTCGCTCCCAGGCGTCCAGCATCTCCGTCAGCAGTGCGCCACGGTCGGCGAAGTAGCCGTAGAACCCGCCCTTGGTCACCCCGAGGGCCTTCGCCAGGGCCTCGACGCGCACGGCATCCACACCGCCCGTGGCCAGCGCCCGCAGTCCCTCTTCGACCCACCTCTCGCGCGGTGTGCGCAACGCACCCATCGTGTGCCCTACCTCACTCTCTCAACCCGTTGTGCGGGGCCGTATAACCGACCTAGCCTCGACGTATACGCCACCGTATAACACGCTGCATGGAGCATCGACATGACGCTTCCCCCCGGCCAACGTGCCGTCGACGGTTTCCCACGCTTCGGCACGCATCTCCATCACCCACCTCCGCCTGTCTCCGCCGACCCGGTGATCGAGATCGGCGGGGCTCTCACCGAGGCCATCACCCTGTCCGTGACCGACCTCGCAAAGCTGCCACGACAAAAGCTCCGAGCCGACTTTCATTGTGTCGCCGGATGGTCGGCAACCGACCTGCTGTGGGAAGGAGTCGCGTTCGAGACCCTCTACCGCATGCAGGTCGAACCGCTGCTCGAGTCGGACGCGTCGATCAGCCATATCGTCTTCGAAGGTCTCGACGGCTACCGGTCGGTCGTGTTGCTTGAGGATGGCTTGGCCGACGACGTGCTCATCGCCGACCGTCTCGGCGGGCGACCGCTCGACAGCGACCACGGCGCTCCGGTGCGGCTGGTCAGCCCCGGCCAGTACGGCTTCGTCAGTACAAAGCACCTCTGCCGCATCAACTTCCACACATCCGAACCCCCCGATCCCGACCGGTGGTCGCCCCTCGCGGCGCACCGCAGGGCGAGGGTCTGGCAGGAGGAACGTCACCGCTATCTACCCGGCCGTGTGGTGCGGCCGGTCTACCGGGCGCTGATCGGGCCGATCCGAGCACTGAGCGCCCGAGGCAGTCGCACATGGCCGCGGTGATGCCGCTCACTCCGCTCCGACTGGGTCGAGCAGGCAACTGCCGTGCTTAGGCTCACCGCTGCCATGGACCGCGGAACCCGGGGTAACTGGTTGAGCGAATTCACGGCAACGACCAGGAGGCGCACCGATGAGCAACGGCCCGGACGCGGCGAGAAACGAGACCGAGGACGAGCGGGCGGACCGCCAGTGGGGCGAGTTGGTGCAAGAGGTCCGAATAGCCCAGACCGGTGTGCAGATCCTGCTCGGCTTCCTTCTGACGGTTGCGTTCACCCCGCACTTCCAGGAACTGGCGAGCTTCGACAAGGCCGTGTACGTCACCACCGTCGTGCTGGGATCCGCCGCCACCGGGGCGCTGATCGGCCCCGTCTCGTTCCACCGGATCGTCTCCGGCCGCCGCATCAAGCCGAAGGCGGTGGTGTGGGCGGCGCGGCTCACGTTCACCGGACTGCTGCTGCTTCTGGCGACACTGACTTCGGCGCTGCTGCTCGTGCTGCGCGTGGCGGTCGACGACGGGTGGGTGCCCTGGCTGGTCTCGGCGGTCGTCGCCTGGTACCTCGTGTGCTGGTTCGCGCTGCCCTTCTGGGCGCGGCGACGCTACAGCGTGGAGTAGGAAACGGCAGTGGGGGGGGGGGGGGGGGGGGGGGGGGGGGGGGGGGGGGGGGGGGGGGGGGGGGGGGGGGGGGGGGGGGGGGGGGG